>NZ_QHHV01000100.1:0-50154 GCF_003947245.1 Actinoplanes sp. ATCC 53533
GCAATACACGATCCGTGTCTTATCGGGATGCAACCGCAACCCGACCTGTTCCATCCGCGCACCGATCGCCGCCAGCACCGTTCGTGCCTGCCGCTCACTCACGCAATGCACCACCGCGTCATCCACGTATCTCTCGAATGTGACCGTGGGAAACTCCCGGGCCATCCACACGTCGAACGCGTAATGCAGGAACAGATTCGCGAGTACCGGCGAGACAGCGGACCCCTGCGGGGTTCCACGATCTCGCACCAGCGTTGTCCCGTCGGCCTGCCGCACCGGCGCCTCAAGCCACCGTTTCACGTACAGCACCACCCACGAGAGGTCGGTGTTGGCCTCCACCGCCTTGACGACCAGGTCCCACGCCACGGTGTCGAAGAACTTCTGGATGTCGAGATCGATCACCCAGTCACGTTTCCAACACCGCTGCTTACAGACCTCGACCGCGTCCCCAGGAGCCCGCCACGGACGATAGCCATACGAGTCCGGATGAAAGACCTGCTCGGTCCTCCATTCCAGTCTCCGCGCCACCACCGTCTGAGCCACCCGATCACCCACGGTCGGCACCCCTAAAATTCTGGTGCCACCGCCATGCCGCTTCGGTATTTCCACCGCCCGCACCGGAGGCGGAAAATAGCTCCCCGAGGACATCCGATTCCAGACCCTGTACAGATTGTTCTTCAGGTCCAGCTCGAAATCCTCGATCGAGCATCCATCCACACCCGCTGCGCCTTTATTACCCTTGACCTTCTCCCACGCCTCCCATACCTCCCGCTTCGAAATATCAAACGGCTTGCCTGACGACTTCAGCTCGCCCACGCGACTCCTCCCGGAGACAACCGCCCCGGTTGATCGAACGAACACGCCACGAATGACCTGACCCCTTCGCTCCACCCCCATTACAGGAGCTTCATCACTACTATGAGTCAGTCCGACTGCGCGCCCACGCAACGGTACTCAATCCCTCACGGTCTCATCCGCTTGGAACACTCCCTCTCGCCACCCATACCCAGGGCGGCAGTATCGGGGCACGCCCTCTCCCGTTCCACACGAAAGCAGCCTGACCGGACTCACGTCGCCTCTATGCCGGACACCACCTGGCCAATAAACGGGCACCCGCCAGATCTATCCCGAGTCCGCTCTGACGCCTCGGTTTCGATGCCAACCTACTTTTTCGACACTTCGAACAGCGATCGTCTTCCCGATCCCCACCTGACACATCACGTGCGCCTTTTCCCACTCGCTCACCACGACAGGCCTCAACTAACGCAGCAGTGGGTGGTTTGGAGCCTCCCCCCGCAGGGCGACTCCGGAGGGCCTACCTCCATCTCCCGTGCAGCATCGCCTCAAGAAGCTCTACCTAATATCAAGCTCCCTTCCACGTTCGGGACGCAACAGAGCAAAGTCGGCAGGGACGACAAGTCACTCCCGCCCCTTCGGAGACTTTGCCTTGCTGTCCTCAGCCTGGAAGGTCGTTCAAAACCTGGTGCGGCGGTTCTGAAGATCCCCAGGGCGGTGACGGTGCGTAACACGTCGGGGAAGTCGGTCCTGATCCGGTGGTAGCCGGTCGTGAGGATCTTCCAGTTTCTTCAAGTGACTGATCACGCGTTCAACGGCGGCGCGGAGTCGGTTGACGCTGTAGCTGTAGGCCTTCTGCTTGGTGGTCCACTCCCCGCCGCGAGGCTTCTTGGATGGGACGATCGGGCCGGTGCCCCTGGTAGCCGCCCGTCGCCGATCATGCCTGGTCCGCCGGGCGCAAGGTGATCTACCCAGCGTTGCGCGATGCCGGAGATGAAGAATGCCGCCACGTCGTGACGAGCGCCGTTGACGGGCTCTCGCCCACGGCGGCGACCCTGCCGTCGAGATCGGCGACGACCTGGACGTTCTGCCCTGACAGGCGTTTCTCGCCGGAGAACAGGCCGTGGTAGTTCTCGCGTTCGCCGACCGGGGCGACGAACCCGGGCAGGGGTCACACGTGCGGACGTCCGATCGGCGGCTTCTCCCACTGTTCGCCGACGATCTCGCGGATCCTGCCGATCAGGTCGGCGAGCCGGTCGGTCGGGAGTCCTGTGGCAGTTCTGGCGGCAAGCCCCCGACGGGTCGGCGAGGCCGTGCTGGGCTCTGCGAAGGCGCATCCTCCCGTTAAGTTGCCTTTGTCGGTAACGTTGGTGGTCTCTTTCGGGGATCTCGGCGAGTTCGGCCTCGACGTTCGCCATTCGGTGAATCGTGCGGGTGACGGTTGCGGCGGAGATCGCGATAGTCGGGGCCTGAGGCGGCGGTCAGCCGCCGGTGATCGACCAGTGCCACGGCTCTGACGGCAGGTTCACGAAGCCGTACCTGCCGGCGTTCGCGGCCATCCATCTGAACGCGGCGCTGTTGGCGGTGAGGGACGTGCCGCCGGAGGTGATGTCGATGGCCAGGCCGATCTCGTGCAGCGACCGGCCCGGGATCGCCGTCGGCACCCGGCACGACGAGGCCGGTGCGGTCCAGACGTCGGGGCAGCCGTTGATCGTTCGCAGCTGGATCTGCCGCTGCTTGGTCCGGAACCCGCCGCCGGACAGGATGATTCCGTCGGCTTTCGCGGCGTCGAGCATCCGCCGGAACGCGAACGCTACCTTCTTGTGCACGGTGACGCCGTAGACGGTGGTGGAGTCGGCGACGACGAATGCGGGTCGGATCTCGGTGACGACGTCGCGGCTGATCGCGGCGGCCTGGGCGGCGAGTTCGGCCGAGTGGTCGAGGGCGATGAGCTTCCGCTGGTTCGTCCGGACGGTCGCGGCGGCGGTCTCCCACGCGATGGTCGCCTTGTCCAGGTTGATGGTGGCGGTTCGGGACGCGGCCTGCGCCGTCTTCAGCGCCGTGGCGGCCTCGCGCGCCTGGGTCCGCCGGGTGGTCACCGTCTGCGCCGCCGCGGTGATGGTGTTTCTCGCCCCCGTCACCGCGATGCCGTTGCGGGGCCGCTGCTGCGACACCACGGTCAGCGTGTTTCTCGCGCTGGTCAGTGCCTCTCTGGCGACTGCGGACCGGGTACGGGCGGCCGCGTCGGCGGTGACGGCCGTCGCCAGGCCGGCCTGCGCGGTGCCGTGTGCGTCCCGGCCCGTGGAGAGCTGTTGTGCGCGGGTCGCGAGGGTGGCCCGTTGGGTGGCGAGAGTCTTGCGGAGCTGGACGTACGCCGGGGTCGGGGTCAGGCTGTGATACATCAGGGACGCCCACCGCTGCGCCACGCGCGGGGCGGCGGCCGATGCCGGACCGGGCGTGCCGGCGACCGTCAGGATCGCGGCGAGCAGGGCGACGATCGCCGCGGCGACGGCGCGAGCCCGCTGATCGCGTCGAGGTTCCTGTGGTGTCGTCATCTGGCGTGCGCTCCTCGGCCTCAATCGGTCAGGGCGGGACAGCAGAAAAGGCATGATCCCCGGAACGGTGTGTCGAGACGACTCTCGTGCCCGGCAGGTGCAGCCCCGGCACGGTGGCGGAGCGGACAGGTTGCCGGGAGAGTTACTGCCCGGACGGGGTGATCAGGGCGCGGGCGGCCTGGACGGCCCGGGCGGCGATCTCGTCGGCGGTGCTGGAGTTGCGGGCGAAGAAGCCGTCGGCGAACAGCGACGTGTAGCCGTGGGCCACCGCGATCGTCGCCTCGGCGAGCAGGACGACATCCTGGTACGAGGGAGCGCCGGTGGCCGTGGCCAGGTCGAGCACCGTGGCCATCAGGGCTCGGGTCTGCTCGCGGCGGGCCTCGTCGGGAAGCTTGTACAGCTCGGCGGCGTAGATGACGTGGAAGCCGGCGCCGGTGCGGACGACGTACCGGACGTAGGCGCCCGCCACCGCGGCCAGACGGGCGGCCGGGTCGGTGCCCGCCGCGTCGGCGGCGGCGATGATGGCGGCGCGCAGATCGTGGGCGGCGGTGGCGGAGACCGCGCCGAGCAGGTGGCCGCGGTCCGGGAAGTGCCGGTACGGGGCGGCCGAGCTGACCTTCAGCCGGCGCGCGACCGCGGCGACCGAGAAGCGTTGCAGGCCGCACTCGGCGAGCAGGTCGAAGCTGGCGCTGATCAGCGCCGCGCGGAGGTCACCGTGGTGGTAGCTCCGGTCCGCCGACACGCCCGGCCTCCTCGCTTGCGTTCGTGTAAGAGGACTCTTACATTAGCAAGTGATAGCCCTCTTACATAACGGAGGCACTGTGAGCATCCGGCTCGGGTACCAGATTCCGAACTTCACCTATCCCGGCGTCCCGGTCGAGGACACCTTCGACACCGTCGCCGCGCAGGCCCGGGAGGCCGAGGCGGCCGGCTTCGACACCGTGTTGGTGATGGACCACTTCTACCAACTGCCGGGCATCGGCGCGCCGGAGAACGCGATGCTCGAGGCCTATACGACGCTGGGCGCGCTCGCGTCCGTCACGTCGACGGTCCAGCTGTCCGCGCTGGTCACCGGCAACACGTACCGTAATCCGGCACTGCTGGCGAAGACCGTGACCACCCTCGACGTGGTCTCACACGGCCGGGCGATCCTCGGGATCGGCGCCGGCTGGTTCGAGCGCGAGCACGACGACTACGGCTTCGAGTTCGGCACCTTCGGGCAGCGCTTCGAGCGGCTGGAGGAGGCGCTGACCATCATCGCGCCCATGCTCAAGGGCGAGCCGGCGACCCTCGACGGCAAGTGGTACACGGCCCGCGGCGCCATGAACAACCCGCGGGTGCGCCCGACCGTCCCGATCATGCTGGGCGGCAGCGGCGAGCAGAAGACGTTCCGGCTGGCCGCGCGCTTCGCCGACCACATGAACATCATCTGCGACGTCACCGAACTGCCCCGCAAGGTCGCCGTCCTGCGGCAGCGGTGCGAGGAGATCGGCCGCGACCCCGCCACGCTGGCGACCAGCTATCTGGTGATGGGCATGGTCGGTGAGACCGAGCAGGAGGCGAAGGAGCTGGGCGAGACGATCCCGGAGGACCGCCGCAACCGGGCCTTCCTCGGCACGCCGGAGCAGGTCGCCGAGCAGCTGCAGGAGCAGGTGATCGGTGCCGGGATCGACGGGCTCACCATCAACCTGATCCGCAACGGCCACCGGCCCGGCGTCGTCGCCCAGGTGGGCGCCGCGCTCAAGCCGCTCGTCACGGCGGCCTAGCACAGGCGCGTAGACCACCGACCGCCGAGATCACCCTGCGCGTTTCACGCGTGGCATTCTGTGAGGCATGGCGAAATCGGGGGGCGCCCTCATCCGTGTCGCAATCGTGCAGGACGCTCCCCTCTATCGCGGTGCCCTCGCGGCCGTTCTCCGCAACGAGGACGACCTGGAGGTGATCGCCGAGGTGCCGACGTGGCACGAGCTCGTGGCGCTGCCCGTACCTCCGGACGTGACCGTGCTCGATCTCGACGGCGCCGACGAGGCTCCACTGACGACAGCCGCGGCCGTCCGCGAGGCCGTGCCCGGCGTACGGGTGCTGATCCTGCTCGATGCCGACCGGCACGACGTGCTCGCCGGGCTCGACCAGGACGACCTGCGGCAGGTGGGTTTCGTGACGAAGCACGCCGACATCGACCACCTGCTGTCGGCGCTGCGGAGCCTGGCCGGCGGCAGCGCGGTGATCGATCCCGAGCTGGTGGCCTCGCTGCTCACCCGGCCGGAGAATCCGCTGACCGGTCGCGAGCGGGAGGTCCTGGCCCTGGCCGCGCAGGGGATGCCGGCCGACGACATCGCCCGGAAGCTCTTCGTCTCAGCCGGCACGGTGCGCAACTGCCTGTCCCGGATCGTCGCGAAGACCGGCGCGGACGGCCGGAGCGACGCGATCAGCCGGGCCCGCAAGGCCGGCTGGCTCTGAGGCCCCGTGCCAGTATCCGGTCAGGTCCCGGTACAGCGGGCAGGTGGTCTGCAGGGTGTGGTGGTCGCCCAGCATCGGCCGGTCGCCGTCCAGGACGAGCACCCGCGCCGCCCGCATCGCCGAGCTGACCCGGTGGGCGATCACCACCAGGGCACCGCGGGCGGCGAAGGCACGCTCCACCCGCTCCTCGGCCGCCGGATCGAGGTGGCTGGTCGCCTCGTCGAGGACGGCCACCGGCGCCGCCGCCACGTACGCCCGTACCAGGGTCAACAGCTGACGCTGGCCCGCCGACAGCTCGCCGGGCCGCAGTTCGGCCGGCAGGCCGCCGAGGTGTGCCAGCAGGGGGCCCGCGCCGAGCAGGTCGGCCGCGGCCAGGAGCTGCCGGGCGTGCGCTTCGGGGTTCAGGTACCGCAGGTTGTCCGCCACGCTGCCGGGAAACAGGTACGCCTCCTGCGGGATCAGGACACGGTGCCGCGCCCGGGCGGCGGGGTCGAGACACTCGGCCGGGGTGCCGCCGATCAGCACCGTGCCACCGTCCGGTGGGATGGTGCCGCATAGCAGGCCGGCGAGGGTGGACTTGCCGCTGCCGCTGGGGCCGACAACGGCGAGGTGGTCGCCCGGGGTGACGGCGAGGCTGAAGTCCCGCAGCACCGGGCGCGCGGCGGCGCCGTAGCGGAACGTCACCCCGCGCAGGGCGAGCCCGGGGCCCGCGGGCCGCGGTGCCGCCGGGCGGGTGACGGCGTCCGGTGCGGCCCGCGGGTGTTCCGTCCGGCGCAGGAGCCGGTCCAAGGTGATCACGAACCGCAGGCCGGCGCTGCCGACGGTCCGGACGAACATGTCGAGCGTGGGCACCAGCACCTGGGCCAGGTAGGTGAGGACGCCGATCAGGGCGCCGGTGCTCATGCCGTGACCGGTGACCCAGCCGGCGCCGGCCAGGACGGCGAGCAGCGGCAGCCAGCCGCCGACGACCACGGTCAGCGACCGGACCGCGCTGAGCCGGGCGAGCGCCCGCTCGGCGTGGGCCTGCGCGGCGACGGACTCGTCGACGAAGGCGGCGGCGCGTTCCCCGGCCCGGCAGGCCGCCACGTCGCGGGCCGCCCCGGCCGCCGCTGCCGCGCGGTCCGCGAGTTGCTCACCGGCGGACAGGTAATCGCGCTGCCAGCGGGCGCCCAGCCGCAGCGCCACCGCGAACAGCACGAGGCTGCCGAGCAAGGGCGGCGCCACCAGCAGCAGCAAGGGCCAGGCCAGGGAGGCGGTGCCGATCAGGGCGGCCAGCACGGTCACCACGAAACCACGGGAGACCAGCACCAGGCCGGCGAAGGAGTCCCGGACGGTCTCGACCTGGTGGGTCAGCCGGGCGCCGGCACCGCGGCCGGCCGGTGCCACGCCGGGCCCGTCCGCGGCACGCAGCGCGGAGGTCACCACCCGACGGACAAGATCGTCGCGGAACGGCTCCACCACGCCGGCGACGGCACGGTAGGTCTGCCGGGCGCCGGCCGCGCCGACGACGGCGGCCCCGAGCAGCAGGCCGAGCCAGGCGGTGCCGAGCCAGGGCCGGCCGTCGAGAAATCCGTGGTCGAGGGCCCGGGCCACGACCAGGCCGGACAGCATCGCGGGCGCCGCCTCGGGCACGGACCACGCGACGAGACGCCACACCGCACGGCGCCGGCGGCGCAGGATCTCGACCGACTCGCGGCCCGCGACCCGCAGGGCCGAGCCCTCCGGCGCGGTCACGGGTGGTCCCCCGCGCCGAAGACGGCGCGGTAGTCCGGGTCTGTCCACAGTTGCCGGTGCGGTGCCACGGCGCGCACCCGGCCGCCGTCCAGCCACACCACGGTCGCGCACCGCGCGGCGGTGCTCGCCCGGTGCGCGACGACCAGATGGGTACGGCGGCTCCGGCCGGTGACCAGGCCCATGATCTCCGCCTCCGTCGCCGTGTCCAGACTGGACGTGGCGTCGTCGAGCACGAGCAGGCGCCCGGCATGCCAGGCGCGGGCCAGGCCGAGTCGTTGCCGCTCGCCACCGGACAGCGGCGTGTCGGCCAGCGGGGTGCCGGCTCCCCGCGGCAGCCGGGACACGAAGGTGCCGGCGCTGGCGGCGTGCAACGCGGCGGCCACCGTGGCGTGGTCCGGCCGGTCCTGTCCGAGCCCCACCGCGTCGCCGACGGTGGCCCCGACCAGCATCGGGTCCTCGAACGCGACGCCGATCTCCCGGCGCAGCGAGTCGGCGGACAGCTCGGTGAGCGGCACCCCGTCGAGGCGGATCTGCCCCTCGTCCGGATCCACCAGGCGGGCGGCGAGCGCGGCGAGCAGCGACTTGCCGGATCCGGACCGCCCCACGACGGCGGCCGGCCGCCCGCCCGGCAGGGCCAAGGTCACGCCGGAGAGCACCGGCACCCCCGCCGCCCGGACCGTGACGCCGCGGAAGGTCAAGGTTCCCGGTCCGGCCGGCAGTTCGCGGCGGCCGTACCGGGGCACGGGACGGCGCAGCACCTCGGTGACGCGGCGGGATCCGGCCCGGGCCCGCGCCACCCGGTTGAAACTGGCGACGAGGCCGCCGATGCCGGCACCGAGGGCGCCGTACTGGATCGCCGCGAGCAACTCACCCGGCGTGAGCCGTCCGCGGGACAGCAGCCAGCCGCCGACGGCCACCACGGACAGTTGCAGCAACGGCCCGGCGAGCGCACCCTGCGCGGCCGAGCGGGCGAGGACGTGCCAGGTGCCGACGCCCGCGGCGGCGAGGTCGCGCAGCGGTCGCAGGCAGCGCCGGATCTCGGTGGGCACGGTCGCCGCCGCGACGATCGTGCGGCTGCCGGCGAGCGCCTCGGACAGCCGGGTGGCGATGTCGGCCTGGGCACGCTGGTAGCGCACGACGGCGTCCGAGGTGTCCCGCACGTGGCGCCGCAGCAGCGCGGCGACGGCGACCGATCCGGCGAGGTAGCCGGTGATCAGCCAGCCGTCGAGGTACGCCAGCGCGACCACCGCACCGGCCACCGGGACGATGCTGATCCACGCGAGGACCACCGCCGCCCCGCCCTGGCCGGCATCCGCGGCGCCGGTCATCATCCGGCTCACCGCGTCGCCGGGGCCGCCGGCTCCGCGATCGCCGAGGGCGAGGGTGTGCCGGACGAGGCAGCGCCGCAGGTAGGCCGTCCGCTCCGCCGGCGCCAGCCCGGCGACGAGGTCCCGCACCGGGTCGGCCACCACCAGCACGCCGACCAGGACCGCCGACCACGCCAGCCACCGGCCCGCCGCCCGGTCCGCGACGACCGCGTCGACCGTGTGCCCGATGGCCAGCGGCAGGGCCAGCTCCGCGACGGCGGAGATCCCGCCCGCCGCGGCGAGCAACACCAGGGTGGAGCGGCGCGGCGGTGCGGGAACCATCGAGATCTCCTGATGTCGTGGACGTCACCACGCGGCCCCGGGGCCGGCTCGTGGCCGGGCGCCGGGGCCGTGCGACGTCGCCGAACTGTCGGTCAGCGTCAGTTGCAGGTGGTGACGCTCAGCGAGCTGTCGCCGCACAGGAGCAGCGACGCGCGGCTACCGTCGCCGCCCCCGCGCTGCTCGGCGGAAAGCTCCATACCCTGCAGGTCCAGCAGTGCCATGATCCTTCTCCTTCTCGTGATCGATGCGGTACGGGTGGGGTGTTCAGTTACAGGTGGTCACACTGAGCGAGCTGTCGCCGCACAGCAGCAACGACGCGCGGCTACCGTCGCCACCACCGCGCTGCTCGGCGGAAAGCTCCATACCCTGCAGATCCAGCAGTGCCATGTCCGTTCACCTCCCCTCATCGGTGTCGTCGTGGCCCACGCCGTCGGCGTGGAAGTTCGGCGGGCGCCGGTCCAGCAGGGGCAGCGTCGCGGGCTGCTCCCGCAGGGCGACGGCCAGCGCGAGCAGGACGCCCGCGGTGCCGGTGGCGAGATCCATCGAAAGCCGCAGGAGCTGCTCACCGGGGAAGGCCAGCCCGCCGCCGTACGGCAGGGCATGCCACGCCATCCGGCGGACCTGGGCGGACAGGTTCCCGTCGTCGGCGGTCACCGCCGCCGTCCGGTACGCCTGCTGCCGGCTGCGCAGAGCCAGGTACGCCACGATGCCCGCGCGTCCGGCGAACAGTCCCGGCTGCACGTACAGGGGCGAGCGGGCGGCCCGGGCGATCGCGTCGGCGGCGCCGCTGAGGTCGTCGCCGGGCCGGTGGCGCAGATAGTGGTCGAGCACCACGCCGATGCCGACGCTGCCCTCGCCCAGATACGGCATGGTGCGCCAGCCCTCGTTGACCTCCAGCGCGCCGTCCGGGCGGGTCACGCACCGCCGCAGGTCCTGCCGGAGTGCCGTGCCGGCCAGGTCGAGATACTCGGGGTCGGCCGTGTGCTCGTACATCCGCAGGAACAGCAGGGCCACGCCGCTCGAACCCCGGACCAGGCCGGCATGCGGATGCCGGCCACCGCTGATCTCGGGTACGGCGTCGGGACCGCCGAGCCGCTGGCGGGCGATCTCGACCGCCCGGTACGCCCCGTCGCGCAGGGCGGTCTCGCCGGTGTGCTCGGCCAGGTGCAGCAGGTTGAGCCCGATGCCGGCGACGCCGCTGCCCAGATCGGGGCCGAGACCCTCCCAGCCACCGGACAGACATCGGTCCACCAGGTCCAGGGCGGCCTGCCGTTCGCCGAGGTGATGCAGGACGTACGCCACTCCGTGCAGCCCGTCGAGGAAGCCGTGCCGGGGGTCGAAGCCCGGGTCTGCGGCGCGCTTGACCAGCCAGTCGCGGTGTTCGGCGGGAATGTCCGCGCCGGCCTCGGCCAGCGCGTAGAGCACGCCCGCGGCGCCGTACGCGATGCCCAGGCCACCGACGCGGAACTGCTCGATGTCGCCGGGGTACAGCCGGTCGTCGCGTTCCGGGGTGGCGCTGGCCAGGATCGAGCGCACCAGCGCGTCCCGGGCCCGCGGCCAGGCACCGGGCCCGGTGTCGAACACCGACCAGTCCCGGGCGCCGGACCACGCCGACCGCGGGCCCGGCGGGCCCTCGATGACCGCGACCGCCCGCTCCAGCAGGGCGCGCGGCACGGGGAACTGCGCCGCGACGATGTCCGCGAAGTGGCGGGCCTTCGTCCGATCCAGCCGGAGCAGCTGGGTGAGCGGCAGGAACAAGGAGATGGTCAGGCAGGCGAGGGCGTACTCGTCGACGGCCGGGCCCACCCGGTCGCGCGGCGCCGCGAAACCCTGGTTGCGCAGGCCCGGGCGGCGGCGCTCGGTGACCGGGGCGGCCACCTCGAAGTCGAGCAGCGCGATGCGGCCGTCGGGCCGGACCATGATGTTGAACATATGCAGGTCGCCGTAGACCACCCCGCGTTCGTGCAGGGCACGCACCGCCTGCTCCACCTGGCCGTGCACGGCCAGCGCCCACTCGGTGTAGCGGCGCAGCGCGGCGTCGTCGGCGTCCGGGTCGGTGAGCGGGTACGTCCGGACGATGCGCCGGTTGAGCGGTTCGCCGTCGATGTACTCCAGCGCCAGGAACTCGTGGTCGCCCAACGGGAATCCGTCGTGCACCCGGGGCGTGACGCCGCAGTCGGCGACCCGTTCGAGCATCTCCCGCTCCCGGCGCAGCCGGGTGATCGCATCGTCGCCCCGACCGTCCAGCCCGGCGTACGGTCGGGCCTCCTTGAGAACGACGCGCTCGCCGGAGCGGGTGTCCTCGGCGGCGTAGAGGCCGCCGGCGTTGGAGTAGTGCAGGACCTCGGTGACGCGGTACGGCAGGTCGTTGGTCGTCACGGCGTTGCGGGCGTCGAGGTGCGGCTGCAGGAAGGAGGGCAGGCTGACCCAGTCCGGCATGCTGAAGGTCGCCTGCCGGCGGTCCGGCTCCAGGGTGCCGTCCGGGCGGGCGACGGCGGGCAGCAGTTCGCCGTCATCGCCCACGCAGTACAGGTGGGCGAAGGCGCCGTACCGCACGTAGAGCGGCCCGTCGGCCCAGCGCAAGTCGCTGAGAATGTACGGCCCGGGCTCGCCGACGAGGGCCGCGCCGAGCTCGGTGAGCACGGTCCGCATGGCCTCGGTGTCCACCGGATAGATGGTGGCCAGTTTGCCGCTGGAAGCCCGCGGGGAGTATTTCGAGTTGCGCATGAACAACACCTGCGGCGAGCGCAGAAACTTGAAAGATATTCCCCGGTCAACGCAGTAGTCCCAGATCTTCTCCACAATCCGCGCGGCGTTGTCCGGGCAACCCGAAGAATGGATCTTCCAGCCCTGCCGGGGCAGGACGGCATCCTGGTGCCCGACGATCAACCAGTCGTCATGCGCCCGGATACGCCACCCGTCGGGCAGCGGCCGGCGGGCCGCCGGAAAGTCACCGGCCGAGCGCTGTTCCGTCGCGAGCGAGTCGTAGAATAGCTGGTCAGCGGCGCAATAGGCGTCGTATCGGCGATCCACGTCCGGCCTCCTTCATCGGTCACCACTAATGCTTCCGGAGCCGGAACGGCGGCAACAGTCGCCAATGTCAGCCGGTCACCGCCGCCGTTCACACAAGAGTGATGACAAACGCAGCGTTTACCGAGCATGATCGAGGGAAAACGCGCGCGACCCCTGCGATCTTCGGTCGGTGGTGTTACGGTCGCCGGTAGACCATGACGGACATGAATGACTTGGAGCATCTCCGTGTCGACGGCAGAAGTGCCCGGACGTGCGATGAGGCGCTTTCTTCCTGCCATTCTGAGGATGCTCCGCCTGGCCATCATGGCCGGCCTGGCGATCGCCGCGTATCTGCTGATGAGGGGCGATCCGGCGCTGGGCAGCACGGGGTCGTCGGCGTCTCCGCCCTCCCCCGCCGCTGTGGTGTCCAGCGTCACCGGCCTGGTGCCGGGCGCCGACCAGGGTTCCGGGAGCTCAACGCGGCAGGACCGACCACGGCGATCGGCCGCCGCGCCGCCCGGCCACGGGAAGGATTCCACGGAACGCACCCGCACGGAGGACCACGCGAAACGCGCTCGCCCGGAGGACTCCACGGAACGTGCCCGCACGGAGGACTCCACGAAACGTGCCCGCACGGAGGACTCCACGGAACGCGTCCACAAGGGAGACTCCGCGAAGCGGGCTCGCGGGGGAAACTCGGCTGGACACGACCGCAAAGCAGACTCCACGAAACGCGTCCACAAGGAAGACTCCACGGAACGTGCTCGCGGGGAAGACTCCGCAGGCCGCGCTCACAGCGGCACGCCGGCGCGGCAGGCACGCACCGGCGAACCGTCGGGGCGCGACCGGGACGGCACACCGTCCGTGACCGGGGCTGCCCGCGCGACCCTGGAAGACGACCTGGGCTCACCGGCAAGTGCCGGATCCGCCGCCCGCGAGGCCGCCGCACATCGAACGCTGCCGGCTCGGCCCTCGCCTGCTCAGCCCTCGCCCACTCAGACCGAGCCGGCTCAGACCCAGCCCGAGGAGGCCACCACAGCGTCGCGTTCCCCCCGGTCCGACGTGGTGGCCGCCGCGATTGGCGCCGACTCTCGGCGCGTGCCTTTGAAGGCGCCCGCAGCCCGGCCATCTGAAGGATCCCGGCCGGCCATCGACTCGGCGCTTGGGCTCTCCCCCGGGTCGGCGGTCACCGACCAGCGTCCGGCCCAGGCAACCCCGGAACCAATCTCGGGCGTCCCGGACCTCAGCGCCACCGCCCTGGAGCCAATCACCGGCGTCGTGCAGCCCATCGCCACCGCAGTGAAGCCCGCCGTCGGCATCCCGGCGTCCGCCGTAGCGCCCGCCGTCACCGCCATAACACCCGTGATCGCCACCGCAGCACCCATCACCACCGCCATAGCACCCGTGGTCGACGTCGCGGCACCCATCACCACCGCCGTAACACCCATCACCGCCGCCGCAGCGCCCATCACCGCCGCCGTAACACCCGTGGTCGACGTCGCGGCACCTATCGTCGCCGTCGTGGCGCCTATCATCACCGCCGCAGCGCCCATCACCGGCGCCCTACAGCCCGTCGTCACCCCCATCACCGCCGCCGTAGCGCCCATCACCGGCGTCCTACAGCCCGTCATCACCCCCATCACCGCCGCCGCAGCACCCATCACCGCCGCCGTAGCACCCGTCATCGGCGCCGTGGTCCACGACGGTGTATCTCCCGCGTTGCCGCCCGCTACCGCCGAGATTCCGCCCATCAGCCCACCGGATGTCGTGGTCCAGCCGCAACCGCAACCAAACACAGAAGCCGGAGCGCAACCACAGCCCGCCGCGCCCTCACCCGCCCTGCTCCCCCTCGCGCCTTCCACCACCATCCCGGCGCCCCCTCAGCTCTGGCTGTCGTGCGAGGGCCGCTCAGCCGACGCACCGGATCAGCCGGTGAGACAAGCCATCCCGGCGACCGCCGGCGAGCCGACGACGAACCACCCACCCGGCCCCGTGCCCGCACCCACTTCCCCGCACTTCGGCGTGATCTCCACGTTCGCCGCGCCCGGCGCGCAGTCCGCGACGGGTGCCTGGGCGACCACCTCCGCCACCTGGCGCCCCATGCTGCGCCACGTAGGAACACAGAGCGCCGCCTCCGAGCGCCGGCACGGGTGCCGGCCCACCAGCGCCCCGCCTCCTGGCTGATTCCTCCCTCGTCCGGCGCGCCCGGACACCCGACTTCCATTCAGCTGCCGGTTCGTGCCGTGCCGTTTTCCGGGCGGGCCTGGGCAGAGCAGCAAGTCCTTTCGGGAGGAATCAGCTGTGATCCGCATTGTGCTGGTCGCTGACGCAAATCTGTTGAGAACCGCCCTCGGTATGGCCCTGTCGCATCAGGATGATCTGCAGGTGGTCGCCGAGATCGCCAGCGTGGACGTGTCCCCCGCGCTGGTGGAGGCGCAGGACGCGGACATCTTCGTCGTCGATCTGGACGTCCTGGGCGCGTCGATCACCGACGCGCTCGACACGATCACCAAGCAGCAGGAGGACTGCGCGGTCCTGGCGCTCACCGCGGTGTGCGCCTCGGCCGCGCTCCGCCACGCGCTGGGTAACCGGGTGCGGGCCGTGCTCAGCAAGGAGTGCGGCGTGGCCGACCTCATCGGGGCCCTGCGCCGGGTTGCCGCCGGTGAACGGTTCATCGAGCCCGCCATCGCCGCCGCGATAGTGCGGGGGAATTCCAATCCGCTCACCCTGCGGGAACGGGACGTGCTGCGGCTGGCCGCCGAGGGTCTGTCCGTACGGGAGATCGCCGGGGCCCTGTTCCTGACCACCGGGACCGTCCGCACGTACCTTTCGACGGTGATCCGCAAGATCGGCGCCCGCAGCCGGCTGGATGCCATCCGCACGGCCACCCAGGCGAACTGGCTGTGATCGCCGGATCCGCGAGCGGCGCACCGTCCGTACCACGTCGATAGCTCGACCCGCGGCGGCCGGCCCGGCCGCCGCGGGTGGGTGGGCGCGCCGGATCGGTGCGCCGCAGACGATTTCAGTCCCGTCCGCCGACGTCATGAGTGATCGATGAGCGTCTATTGACAATCCCCTGCAAAGGATTTCACAATCACCCCAGCGCTCCAGTCCCTTCCGGACGATGCGGAGGCACCTATGCCGGTGACGATCAAGGATGTGGCCCGGGCAGCCGGGGTGTCGCCGTCGACGGTCTGCCGCGCCCTCGCAACCCCCGACCTGGTCCGCGCCGAGACGCGCGAGCGGGTCCGGCGATCGGCGGCCGAGCTCGACTATTCTCCCAACCGCGCCGCCCGCGGCCTCATCACCGGGCGCACCGGCAACCTCGGGCTCATCGTGCCCGACCTGGGCAACCCGTTCTTCCCGGGCGTGGTGAAGGGCATCCAGGCCCGGGCCCGCGAGGCCGACCATGCCGTCTTCCTCGCCGACACCGACGAGGATCCGGCGGCGGAGATCCGGCTGGTTCGCACGCTCGCGAAGCAGGTCGACGGGCTCGTGCTGTGCTCGCCGAGGATGAGCGAGCAGGAGCTGCGCGGCTTCGCGGCGCAGACCCCGCTGGTCATGCTCAATCGCCGGGTCGGCCGCCTGCCGGCGATCACCTTCGCCAACGTCGACGGCATGCGGCAGGCGGTCACCCACCTCACCGCCCTGGGTCACCGGCGGATCGCGTACGTCGCCGGGCCGCGCGCGGCCTGGTCCAACCGCGAACGGGTGCGCGGGCTGCGCGCCGCCAGCACCGCGGCGGGTGTCGAACTGGTCGAGATCGGCCCGGTGCGGCCACAGTTCGACGGCGGGGTCGCCGCCGCCGACCCGGTGCTCGCCGCCGGGGTCACCGCCGTCATCGCCTACAACGACGTCATCGCGCTGGGCCTGCTCAACCGCTTCAACGCGCGCGGGATCGCCGTGCCCGCCGCGATCAGCGTGATCGGCTTCGACGACATCGCCCTGGCCGCGATGGTGCATCCGGCGCTGACCACCGTCGGCGTGCCCATGGAGAGCTCCGGCCGGGCCGGCGTCGACCTGCTGCTGGGCCTGCTGCGGGACCCGGCCGGGTCCGGCACCACCCGCCGCGAGCTGGGCACGAACCTGATGGTCCGGGGCTCCACCGGGCCACCGCCACGCACTTGAGAAAGCCACCCACCTGAGAAAGCCACGCACCCGAGAAACCAGCGCACCCGAGAAACCCACGCACCCGAGAAACCAGCGCACTTGAGAAGCCAGCGCACTTGAGAAAGCCGAAAAGCTTGAGAAAGGGCTCCCCATGAGACGCGCCCTCACCGCTATCACGGCCCTGCTGGTGCTGACCGCCTGCAGCGCCCCCGACACCGGCCCGTCCACTCAGGACGCCGACGGCCCGGTTCCCGCCAAGCCGGGCAAGGCCGTCACACTCAACATCCTCGACGTCGCCGGCAATCTCCAGCTCACCCAGGGCATGATCGACGACTTCGTCAGCCGCAACCCCGGCGTCGTCAGCAAGGTGACCTACTCCAAGTCGCCGGCGCCGGAACTGGTCGGCAAGGTCAAAGCTCAGCAGAACGCGAACCGGGTCGACATCGACCTCGTGCTGACCGGGGTCGACGGGCTCTCCGCCGGCATCGAACAGGGCCTGTGGAACCCGCTTCTGGCGAAGTACGCCGACCGGCTTCCCGGCGTACGGGATTATCTGCCCGGAGCCGCGGCCATGCAGAGGCTGGCCGGGGAGTCCGGGGTGACCGTCACCTACTATCCGTCGGGCCCGCTGATCGAGTTCCTGCCCGCCAAGGTGCCAAGCCCGCCGAAGACCGCCCCGGAGCTGCTCGCGTACGCCAAGGCGAACCCGGGTGCGGTGCAGTACGCCCGGCCGTCGAATTCCGGGCCCGGCCGCACCTTCCTGATGGGCCTGCCCTATCTGCTCGGCGACTCGGACCCCAAGGACCCGACCGCGGGCTGGGACAAGACCTGGGCCTATCTGGCCGAGCTGAACAAGTACGTGACGCTCTACCCGTCGAGCACCGGCGAGACGATGAAGAACCTGGCCAACGGCTCGGCGAAGATCATCGCCTCGACGACCGGGTGGGACATCAACCCGCGGGTGCTCGGCACCGTGCCGAAGGAGGCGAAGATCGGCACCCTGGAGGGCTTCCACTGGGTGACCGACGCGCACTACGCCGTGGTGCCCAAGGGCGTGTCGACCGACAAGCAGTCGGCGATCCTCCTGCTGCTGGCCCACATGCTCACCAAGGAGCAGCAGGCCAAGGCGTACGACAAGGGCTACTTCTACCCGGGGCCGGCGATCAAGGACGTGGACCTGGCCATGGCGCCGCCGGACAGCCGGGCCGCGATCGAGGAGTTCGGCCGGCCCGAATACACCGCCCTGATCGCCGGCCACCCGCTCGAGGTGCCGCTGGGTTCGAAGGAACTCGTCGCCGCCTTCGACCGGTGGGACCGCGAGATCGGCGGGGCGAAGGTCGCCAAGTGAGCTTCGAGACCCTGCGCCTGGACGGGGTCAGCCGCAGCTTCGGCGGCCACGAGGCGCTCGCCGGGCTGGACCTGACGATCAAGCGGGGCGAGTTCATCGCCCTGCTCGGCCCGTCCGGCTGCGGCAAGTCGACGGCGCTGAACTGCCTGGCCGGGCTGCTGCCGCTGACCCGGGGCAGCATCTGGCAGGACGGTGCCCGCCTGGACGTGCTGCCGCCGGAGCGGCGCGGCTTCGGCATGGTGTTCCAGAACTACGCGCTCTTCCCGCATCTGACGGTCCGCAAGAACATCGCCTTCGGCTTGCGGATGCGCCGGGTGGCCCGCGCCGAGATCCGCCGCCGGGTGGCGGACGCGCTGCGGCTGGTGCACCTGGAGGAGCACGCCGGGAAGCTGCCCGGGCAGCTCTCCGGCGGTCAGCAGCAGCGGGTGGCGATCGCCCGCGCGGTCGTGCTGGAGCCGGCCCTGGTGCTGATGGACGAGCCGTTGTCCAATCTGGACGCCAAGCTGCGGCTGGAGATGCGCACGGAGATCCGCCGGCTGCATCAGTCGCTCGGGCTGACCACCGTCTACGTCACGCACGACCAGGAGGAGGCGCTGTCGCTGGCCGACCGCCTGGTCGTGCTGCGCGCCGGCCGGGTGCAGCAGATCGGCACGCCCGAGCAGTTGCACACCGAGCCGGCCAACTGGCACGTCGCCGACTTCATGGGCTATCGCAATCTGCTGCCGCTGCGCGCCGGGCCGCGCGACGGCACCGGCATCGTCGTGGAGTTCGAGGGGCACCGGCTCACCGGCACACCCGTCGGCGACGCCGCGCCGGGCGGCGAGGTGGTCGCCGGTATCCGCCCGGAGGACCTGAGGATCGGCCCGGCCGGCGGTCCGGGAGTGCCGGCCACGGTCGAGGTGGTCGAATATCAGGGCCGCGAGGTGGCCGTCGAGGCGCGCACGGAGGGCGGCGTCGCGCTGAACCTGCGCACCGCCGACCGGCCCGCGGTCGGCGACCGGATCACCGTCACCGTCGAACCGCGGCGACTGCTGGTCTTCCCCTCGGGCGGCGCGCAATGACCGCGATCGTCGGGGCCCGGCCGGCGCTGCGGCACCGCCTCGCCGAGCGCGGCATCGACCGGCAGTTGCTCTTGCTGCTGCCGGCGGCGTTGTTCGTGGTCACCCTCTTCATCTACCCCTTCCTGTACGGGGTGGGCCTGTCGTTCCAGCCCACGAGGGGCGGGGCGCTGGGCGCGTACCGGGAGTTCTTCACCGACGCGTACCTGCGGGACACGATTCTCACCACGTTGCGGCTGTCGTTGCCGGCGGCGCTGCTGAACGTGCTCGCGTCGGTGCCGATCGCGTACCGGATGCGCGGCCGGTTCCGCGCCAAGCGGTTGCTGACCACCCTGCTGGTCGTGCCGATCACCCTCGGCACCGTGCTGACCGCGCAGGGCCTGCTGAACTTCCTCGGCCCGACCGGCTGGTTCAACCGGACCCTGCTGAGCGCCGGGGTGGTGGACGCGCCCGTGCGCCTGACCAACAACTACTGGGGGGTGTTCTTCTCGCTGGTCATCACCGGATTCCCGTTCGCCTTCCTGCTGGTGCTGTCGTATCTGTCGGGCATCGATCCCAGCCTGGAGCGGGCCGCGGCGACGCTCGGCGCCGGCCGCTGGCAGCGCTTCCGGCGGATCACGCTGCCGCTGCTCGCGCCCGGGCTGGCCACCACCTTCTGCCTGACCTTCGTGCTGGCGTTCAGCGTCTTCCCGTCGGCGGTGCTGGTCGGTGATCCGGCCGGCACCACCCGGGTGATGTCGATCGCCGCCTACGACGCCGCGTACGTCCGCTACGACTACCCGCTCGCCTCGGCGGTCGCCGTACTCATGGGCCTGGTCGAATTGCTCGTCATCGCCGCGGTCCTGGGCTGGCGGGCGTTGCTCTACACCGGGTCGACGGCGGGAGGCAAGGGCTGATGGCCGCGCGGCGGGCGATCGTGGCCACCCCGGCGGCCTGGCTGGTCTGGGGCGTGGTCGTCGCGTTCTTCGTCTTCCTGGCCGGGATCATCGGCTCGGTGGTGGTGAGCTCGTTCGGCACCCGGTGGTTCGACACCTGGCTGCCGCTGGGCTGGACCCCGGGCTGGTACGCCCAGGCCTGGGACGAGTTCACCCTGTTGCCGGTGCTGATCGTGACCCTGGAGGTGTCGGCGCTGGTGGTCGGCATCTCCGTGCTGATCGGCGTGCCGGCGGCGTACGTGCTGGCCCGGCGCGGCTTCCCCGGGCGCCGGTTGCTCTATCTGCTGTTCCTGCTGCCGATCCTGATGCCGCCGATCACCTACGGCATCCCGCTGGCCACGGTGCTCTACAAGTACGGCTTCGCGGGCCACCTCTCCGGCGTGGTGCTGGCCAACCTGGTGCCGTCGGTGCCGTTCGTGATCCTGACCATGACCCCGTTCATCGAGCAGATCGACCCGGCGGTCGAACGGGCCGCGCGGATGTGCGGCGCCGGCACCCGGCAGGTCTTCCTGCGCATCCTGGCGCCGCTGCTGGTGCCGGGCATCCTGGCCGCGTCGATCCTGGTGCTGGTCCGGACCGTGGGCATGTTCGAGCTGACCTTCCTGACCGCGGGCCCGGACTCGCAGACGCTGGTCGTCGCCCTGTACTACTCGATGTCGGCCGCCGGGATCCGGGCCCAGCAGTCGATCGACGCGATGGCGGTGATCTACACGTCGATGATGCTGGTGCTGCTGGTGCTGGCGCTGCGCTTCGTCAATCCGACCCAGCTGGTCGCCCGGGTCCGCGACGACGGAGACTAGTAGTGAAACCGCTACGCGCTTCTCCCGGCGGGGGGACCCGGCGCACGCGCGGGTGGGTGACGCGCCGCCGCCGTCCGGTTTCTGGATTCGACTTCGCCGGTTCCCGGCAGACGGGCAGCCGTCAGGCGCCGGCCAGGGCTCCGCGGAGCTTGTTCCGCGAGTTGACCTCGAGCTTGGCGAACACCTTGCCCAGGTGCCATTCCACCGTGCGCGGGCTGATGAACAGCTCGGAACCGATCTCCGAGTTCGTCCGCCCCGCCGCGGCGAGCCGGGCGATCTGGGTCTCCTGCGCGGTGAGGGCCTCGCGGACGTCGGCCGTGCGCGGGCGGACCGTCTCGCCGGTGGCGACCAGTTCGCGGCGGGCGCGCTCGGCGAAGGCGGTGGCGCCGAAACCGCGCAACATCTCGTACGCGGTGCGCAGCTGCTCACGCGCGTCGCGGCGCCGCTCCTCGCGGCGCAGCCACTCGCCGTAGAGCAGGTGGGTGCGAGCGAGCTGCACGGCTATCCGGCTGCGTTCGAGGCGCTCGACGGCCTCGCGATACAGCCGGTCGGCGGTCCGGCCGTCGCTGAGCAGCGCCCTCGACCTCGCCAGCAGGCCCAGAGCCCAGTCGGTGCCGGCGGTGGTGGCGCGTTCCTCGAATCGCCGCAGGGCGGTCGCGGCCGCTTCGGGGGCATCGCTGCGGGCGCCCGCTTCGACGAGCTCGGTCAGGGAGAATCCGAAGCCTGCCAGGTCGTCGTGCTCGCCCGCCTGTTCGGCGCAGGCCAGCGCGTCCTGGTACCGGCCGAGGCCGTTGTACAGCACCGCGAGCAGGTAGTTGCCCAGGCCGGCCGCCCGCCCCTCACCCCAGTTCGTCGCGTGCCGGATGCCTCCCCGGATCAGCTCCGGCGCCCGGCCGTCCTCGCCGCGCCAGGCGACGAGCAGCAGCTTCACGAACCCGACGGTCGAGTGACCGGTCGCGTCCATCAGGGTGTCGGACTCCTCGAGCAGCTCCGAGGCCAGGCCGAACTCGCCGCCGTGCACGTGTACGGCGGCGCGGTAGGAAAGGACCAGCGGCAGGAAGTTGAGCGCGCCGGCCTGCCGGGCGGCCCGGACCGCCTGCGTGGTCAGCTCGTGCCACGCCTCGTCGTCCCACAGGTCGCCCGCGATCAGCCAGGTCAGCCACAGCCAGCGCATCGCCGCGTCCGCGTCGTGCCCGGCGTCGCGCAGGGCGTGCTTCAGCGGCGGCGCACCTTCGGCGTACCCCTCGGCGTACCGGGTCGCCAGGCCGTCGAGCAGGGCGTCGACCAGCCGCAGCGGCTGCGGTCCCCGCGGCGCGTGGCGCGCGGCCTCGGCCACCGCCCGCAGTCCCCCGCCCCCGGTGAGCCGGCCGGCGACGACCGCCGCGCCGATCGCCTCGAGATACGTCTCCCGCGCCTGCCCGCCGTCGACCCGCTCCAGCCGGCGGGCCGCATCGAGCAGCAACGGCAGAGCCTCCCCACCCCGCCGCCGCGCGACGAGGATCTGGCCCCGCAGCCGGGTCAGCAGTCCGTGCTGGAGCTCGTCCAGCGGGCCTGGCTCCACGGTCGCGAGGAGCTCAAGCGCCACCCCGGGAGACCCGGCCTCGAAGGTGGCCCGCGCCGCAGCCACCGCCCTGGCTCCACGCCCGGCGGGGTCGGGGGTCAGCTCGGTGGCCCGCCGCAGGAACGCGGCCGCCGCCGCGACCCCGCCACGAGCCTGAGCCCGGCCCGCCGAACGCTCCAGTTCGCCGGCCACGACCTCGTCGGGTTCGAACGCGGCGTGGGCGCGATGCCACGCTTGGCGATCCGGGTCGGCATCGGGGTCGGTCGCCGCGGCCAGCGCGCGATGGACCTCCCGGCGTTGTCCGGGCTCCGCCGCCCGGTAGGCGGCCGAGCGCACCAGCGGATGACGAAAGCGCACCCGCACCCCGAAGTCGATCAGGTCCGCCGCCTCGGCCGCCGCCTCGGCGTCCGGCCCGATGTCCAGCCGCTCGGCCGCCCGCCGCAGCAGCGACACGTCCCCGACCGGCTCCGCGGCCGCCGCCAGCAACAGCCGTTGCGCGTCGCCCGGAAGCGACCCGACGCGCCGCAGGTAGCTTTGCTCGATCTGGCTGACCAGGGGCCGCGCGTCCGGCCGGCCGAACCCGCCGGCCAGCTCCACCGGCGTCAACCCGCGGGTCAGCTCCAGCAGGGCCAGCGGGTTGCCGTGAGTTTCGGCGACGATCCGGTCCCGGACCCGTTCGTCCAGCCGCCCCGGGACCACCGATTCCAGCAGCGCCCGCGCATCGGTGTCACGCAGCCCCCATACCACCAGTTCCCGCAGCCCCACCAGTTCCCGCGGCCCCACCAGGTCGTCGCCCGAGCCGGGGGCCGAGGTACGCACCGAGAACACCAACGCCACCCGCTCCGCCAACAGCCGCCGCGCCACGAACGCCAGGGTCTGCGCGGAGACCCGGTCGAGCCACTGGCAGTCGTCCACCACGCAGACGAGCGGCTGTTCCTCGGCCACCTCGGCCACCAGGCTGAGCACCGCCAACCCGACCAGAAAACGATCCGGCACACTGCCCGCGCGCAGCCCGAACGCGATGGCCAGAGCATCACGCTGCGGCCCCGGAAGACGATCGAGAAACCCCATCAACGGTACGCACAACTGGTGCAGCCCCGCGTAGGCCAACTCCATCTCCGACTCGACGCCGGCAGCCCGCAGGACCCGGCAGCCCGCCGCGCGCTCCACCACGTGCTCCAGCAACGCGGACTTGCCGACGCCCGGCTCCCCGCGCAGCACCAGCACCTGGCTCCGACCCGCCTTGGCATGCGCGACCAGCCGCTCCAGCGTCTGGCACTCGCTGCGCCGGCCGCGCAGCCGTTCCCGAGGAGCCCGACTCGACATCCACCACCCCGCAGGTCAAGGGAGCCCTGGTCAACCAGGGCCTGTCCCATGATGCACTGCGCCTCGATCGCCTACCTACGCCGCCTCGACCATTCGTCAAGTCCCCGGACGGCGCCGTACCCGGCCGACGGCAGGCCGCCGGCCGGGTATCCCATGGCGATCGACTAGGAGGAACGCCCTGAGCCGCGGGTCACGAGGCCGGCTCGCCGGACGGCACCGGCAGGTTGGCCGACAGCGCTGCCGGCGTACCGAAGTTGGGCGTGCCGTCCGCGTTCCAGGTGAACTTCTGGGCGCGGGTGGTGCGGTTCATGTCGCAGCCGCCGCCGGCGGAGTTGTTGGCGTGGTAGGCCATCCAGCTCTCGGTGCCGTCCGGCGAGGTGAAGAAGTTGCCGTGTCCCGGCGCGAAGACGCCGTTGGCGTCGGAGCGCTGGAACACCGGGTTCGGCGACTTCACCCAGGACGAGGACTGCAGCGGGTCGCCGCCGTTGTAGGTCAGCATGCCGAGCTTGTAGTCCGGCGTGGAGCAGTGGCTCGCCGAGTAGATGATGAACGTCTTGCCGTTGCGCTGCAGCACCTCCGGGCCCTCGTTGACGGCTCCGCCGACGGTCTCCCAGCCGTAGGTGGGTGCCGACAGCAGCCGGCGGGTGCCCGACAGCGTCCACGGGTTGCTCATCGGCTTGATGAAGTTCGGCTGGTTGCCCGCGTAGTAGGTGCCCATCAGGTAGAGCTGGCCGTTGAGCTGCAGAATGCTGCCGTCCAGCTCCCAGGTGTTGTCGGCGGACGGGTCGAGCAGGTCGGCCTTGAAGGTGTACGGGCCCATCGGGTCCAGCCCGGCGCTCTCCAGCACGTGGATGCGCTGGGTGCCCAGGTAGTCGGCCTGGTTACGGCCGGCGGTGTAGTAGAGATACCACCGGGTGCCGTTGGGTCCGGAGAGCAGGTGGATCTCCGGCGCCCACATGTTGCAGCAGCCGTTGGCCCGCGAGGACAGGTTCATCAGGAGCGTGTCGGCGGCGGTGGCCAGCCCACCCAGGGTGCGCGAGCGGCGCATGGTGATGGTCGAGTTCCAGGTCGTCGTCACCAGGTAGTAGTAGCCGTTGTAGTACTGCAGGTAGGGGTCCGGGCCGTGCAGGCTCAGGGGGTTGCGGAAGGTCGCGCCGCCGCTCGGTGGCGGGGTGTAGCCGGCCAGCCGCCAGGCCCGGTCGGCCGCCGTCGAGCAGGCGAGCTGCACCAGGGCGGCGCTGGCGGCGGGCGCCACGCACTTGCCCGAGGAGACCGGCACCAGCTGGTATCCGCCGGCGGCCGAGGCCTGCACGCGGAACTGCTGGTTGGTGCCGCTGTGGCAGCTGTACTGGATGACGGCCGCGTTGTCGGCGGTGGACGCCCCCGAGATGTCGACGCAGCTGCCGGCGGTCAGGGTGGCGACGGTGAAGGTCTCGCCCTGGCCGGCGACCGGGGTGAAGGTGAAGCGCTGGGCCGCGGCGCCGGTGCACGCCCGCTGGGCGAGCTGCAGCGCCTGGGTGCTGGCGCCGCCGGGCACCTCGGCGCACTGGCCGGAGGCCACGTTGACCACCGTGCTGGTGAAGGTGGTCGCCGCGTCGGCCCGGCCGGGCCGGACCGCGGTGACGAGGGCGACGGCGACGGCCAGCGCCAGGACGGCAGCGCAGGTACGTCGTCCGCGACGGAATGTTCTGGTCATCGGATCACCTCGGTTCGGCCATGCGCGCGGACCCTGACGCGCGTCGATTCCCCTCGACGGTGCCGGACGAAAACGTTTTCGGCAATGTTAACTTTCCGTGACGACGCGTCGACGAAAATACCGCAGATATCGACGTCCACCGATTGACAGGCCTCCTCGACCGCCTTAACCTTCCCCGTCTGTGAGCGGTAATAGCGGCTGCACGTGAGGAGCGACATGACTAGACCCTTTCGGATTCGTCCGAAACGTTTCGGCGGCCTGGCCGGCGCGGCGACCGCGCTGCTCGTCGTCGGCGGCTGGGCCGCGGCCACCAGCGCGGAGGCCGCCACCGGCTGCCGGGTGGACTACGCGGTCGGTTCCCAGTGGGCCGGCGGCTTCACCGCCAACGTGACCATCGCCAACCTCGGCGACCCGGTCACCAGCTGGCGGCTGGCCTGGGCGTTCCCCTCCCAGCAGCAGGTCACCCAGGCCTGGGGTGCCACGGTCACGGCCGCCGGCAGCCAGGTCACCGCCGCGAACGTCAGCTACAACGGCACGATCGCCAACGGCGGCAGCGTCTCGTTCGGCTTCAACGGGTCGTGGTCGGGCGCGAACGCCGCGCCCACCTCGTTCACCCTCAACGGGACCGTCTGCACCGGCACGTCGACCCCGACGACTCCACCGACGACCACCCCACCCACGACGCCGCCGACCACCCCGCCGTCGACGTCCGGATGGAATCCGCCGGCGAATCTCGTCACGCCGCTCAACGAGGTCTGGTCCCACGTCGAGAGCACGTACAACAACGGCAACCTGTACGGCTTCCGCAACTACGGGTGGGACCAGGTGATGGCCAACGGCGGCACACTCAACTACTGCGTCCGGTGGGACTCCTCCGCGCCGGTCAGCACGGCCCTGCGCGACCAGATCCACACCTCTATCAACCGCCAGGTGAACAAGTGGATGGGCTACATGGCCGGCCACAACGGCTGGCCGTACGCCTCGGTGCCGGTCAAGGTCGTCGGCTGGGCGGTCCGGGACCGCGCCACCCTGCAGTGGACGGACAACTCGGTGGACGTCTACGTCAACAACATCCGGGAGAACGCGCCCCAGTGCAGCGAGCCCTGCGGCCGCTTCTTCCACCAGGACGGCAACTACTCCGGCTGCCCCGGCGGGGCGGCGCGGCACTACGACATGTCGTTGTGGCTCACCGCCGGCATGGGCGGCGGCGCGGGCGGTGACTGGGGTCAGCGCATCGGCAGCGAGTACATGACCAGCAACGTCAACGCCGACAACATCCATATCCTGCTGCACGAGATCGGCCACTCGTTCGGGCTGGACGACTTCTACGACTGGACGCCGACCGGCGTGGGCGGCTTCATCATGAAGGCGGGCAGCGCCTCGACGATCACCGAGTTCGACGCGTGGATGCTGCGCGACTGGTGGCGGCACCTGAAGAGCCGGTACGGCTACTGACGTTCCGGTCCGTGCACTATCGGCGGTGCGCTCGGGGGTCGACGCCCTCGAACGCACCGCCGAACTCGTCTTCAATCGACCGTCGTCGCACTATGGCCCGAACGTGAACAGGGTGGTAAAACTCATGAAACCTTTTCGTGTTCGTGCGTCCTGGAAGGGACACGGCCATGCGCCGACGCTTCACGAGGCTCAGCACCCTGCTCACCGCCTCGCTCGTTCTGTCAGTCCTCGTCAACCCCATGACCAGCACTCCGGCGGCTGCCGCCTTCTCGCCCAGCGACTACTGCCTCGGCGAGTGCTCCGACATCCTGCCGCCGGGCCAGAACGGCGACGCCGACCTCGTCCAGGTCCTGGCGAACCAGGCGTTCGGCACCATGCCGCCGCACTCCGACGACCAGTTGGACCGCTACGCCAACCTGGCCTACAGCTACACCGGACTGACCGGCCAGCAGATCAACACCTTCTTCAACGACAGCGCGTACGGGGTGCCGGCCGGCCAGGTCGAGCGCAGCTACTCGCCGCGGTCCGACGTGACCGTGGTGCGCGACAAGGCGCTCGGCGTCCCGCACATCACGGGCACGACCCGGTCCGGGACGATGTTCGGCGCGGGATATGCCGGTGCCGAGGACCGGCTGTTCCTGATGGACCTGATGCGGCACGTGGCGCGCGGCGAGCTGACCCCGTTCGCGGGCGGCGCGGCGGGCAACCGCGCCCTTGAGCAGAGCGTGTGGCGCAGCTCGCCGTACACCGAGGCGGATCTGCAGGCCCAGATCGAGGCGCTGCGGGTGTCCGGCACCCGGGGCGCCCAGCTCTACGCCGACGTGCAGGCCTACATCGCCGGGATCAACAGGTACATCGTGGTGTGCATGGCCGCCCGGGACTGCCCCGGCGAGTACGTGCTCACCGGCCACCTGGACTCCGTCACCAACGCGGGCGGCCCGCAGCCCTTCCAGCTGACCGACCTGGTCGCGGTCGCCGGCGTGATCGGCGGCCTGTTCGGCGGCGGAGGCGGCACCGAGATGCAGTCGGCGCTGGTCCGGATCGCCTCCCGGGCCAAGTACGGCAACACGATCGGCGACCAGGTCTGGTCGAACTTCCGCTCGCAGAACGATCCCGAGGCCGTCCTCACCCTGCACAACGGCCAGTCGTTCCCGTACGGCGGCGGCAACCCCGCCGCCGCCGGGGTCGCGATGCCGGACGCCGGCACCGCCACCCCCGAGGAACTGGTCTACGACAAGACGGGCTCGGCGGCGTCCGCCACCACGACGGGCACCAGCACGATCGCCGCCTCGCTCAGCGGCCTCACCGTGGACGACAGCCACCGGGGCATGTCGAACGCGGCGGTGATCTCCGGGGCCCACTCGGCGACCGGGCACCCGATCGCCGTCTTCGGGCCGCAGACCGGCTACTTCGCCCCGCAGCTGCTGATGCTGCAGGAGCTGCAGGGCCCGGGGATCAGCAGCCGGGGCGTCGCCTTCTCGGGGCTGAACCTCTACACCCTGCTCGGGCGGGGGCCGGACTACGCCTGGAGCGCCACCTCCTCGGTGCAGGACATCACCGACACCTTCGCCGTCGACCTCTGCGAGAGCGACGGCAGCACGCCGACCACGGCCTCCACCCGCTACCTCTACCACGGCCAGTGCCTGGCGATGGAGCCGCTGTCCAAGTCGAACTCGTGGGCGCCCACCACCGCCGACTCCACCGCCGCCGGCTCCTACCGGCTCACCATGCTGCGCACCAACTACGGCCTGGTCACCTGGCGGGGCCTGGTCGATGGCAAGCCGGTCGCGTTCACCAGCCTGCGCTCGACGTACCGGCACGAGGCCGACTCGGCGCTCGGCTTCATGATGTTCAACGAACCCGACCAGATGGGTACGGCGGCCGCGTTCACCGCCTCCGCGTCGAACATCCCGTTCGCGTTCAACTGGTTCTACGTCAACTCGACCGACTCGGCGTACTTCATGTCCGGCGCCCACCCGGTGCGGGCCGCCGGCGCCGACCCCAACCTGCCGACCCGGGCCCAGCCGGCGTACGAGTGGCAGGGCTGGAACCCGGCCACCAACGTCGCCACCTACCAGCCGAACGCGGCCCATCCCCAGGCCGTCAACCAGGACTACTTCGTGAGCTGGAACAACAAGGCCGCGGCGGACCACAGTGCGGCGGACGGCAACTACAGCTTCGGTGCGATCCAGCGCGCCGACCTGCTCGACAAGCCGATCAAGGCGGGGATCGCCGCCGGCACCAAGTACGACCGGGCCAAGCTGCTCAGCGTCGTCGAGTCGGCGGGCACCACCGACCTGCGCGGCACCGAGGTGCTCGACGACCTGCTCCGGGTGATCGACACGAGCACGGTCACCAACTCGGCCCAGGCCGCCGCGGTGACGAAGCTGCGGGCCTGGCTGCAGCGCGGCGCGCACCGGATCGAGACCGCCGCGGGCAGCAAGGTCTACCAGGACGCCGAGGCCATCCGGATCTTCGACGCCTGGTGGCCGCTGCTGGTGTCGGCCCAGTTCGAGGCGCCGCTCGGCGACGACCTCTACCAGGCCCTGGTCAACACCATGCAGATCAACGAGTCGCCGTCGGGCAAGCAGCACGGCCGGGCCTCCGACCTGCCGACCGCCGCGAACGAGGCGCAGGCCCACAAGGGCTCCTCCTTCCAGTACGGCTGGTGGGGCTACGTGGAGAAGGACCTGCGCGCGGTGCTCGGTGACACCGTGCCGGAGTGGTCGAAGAAGTACTGCGGCGGCGGCACCGTGGCCGCCTGCCGTACCGCGCTGCTGTCCAGCCTGACCGCGGCCCTCGCCGAGCCGGCCGCGACCACCTATCCCCAGGACGCCTTCTGTGCCGCCGCCGACCAGTGGTGTGCCGACGCCATCGTGCAGTCACCGCTCGGCGGGATCAAGCACCGCCTGATCGGGTGGCAGAACCGCCCGACGTACCAGCAGGTCGTCTCGTTCCCGGCCAAGCGCGGCGACGACCTGACCAACCTGGCGGCCGGCAAGACCGCGACGGCGTCCAGCATCCAGTCCGGCTATCCGGCCTCGAACGCCGTCGACGGCAGCCTGACCAGCCGCTGGGCCAGCTCGTACGCCGACAATCAGTGGCTGCGCGTCGACCTGGGAGCCGTGAAGCCGGTGGCCAGAATGGTGATCAACTGGGAGGCCGCGTACGCCACGGCGTACAAGATCGAGGTCTCCACCGACGCCACCACCTGGACCCAGGTCGCGGCCGTGACCGGCGCCAACGGCGGGCTGGACAACGTCGCCTTCACCGCCGCCAACGCCAGATACGTCCGGCTCACCGGGCAGACCCGGGCCACCACGTACGGCTTCTCGGCCTACGAGGTGGAACTCTACTCGCATTGATGGTCACCTATCGTTGACCGTGGCGGCGCCCCCGGCGGGCGCCGCCACCAACGACGTCGGCAGCATGCCGAAGCTCCGCGAGCTCGACGGCGCGCTCCACGAGGCGGGCTGCGAGCAGCTCCGCCGGATCAGCCCAGGGCTGTCCCCGCAGGCCGGCGAAGACGACCGCTCCTGACCGATGCGCGCGGCCTCCCTTGTGCGCTCGAATAGCACGGGGCTAGCCTATTTCCGCGAAAGTCAAAATAGCTCGCGGAAGGCTTTGTCACATGGCCGATGAGGATGCCGCGCTCGCGGATATCGTGCGTTCCTCGCATGATGCGATTGTCGGCGGGACGCTCGACGGCGTGGTGACGACGTGGAATAGGGCGGCCGAACGGCTCTATGGATATCGCGCCGACGAGATCATCGGCAGGCGCGCCGAGACGCTTTACCCCGCCGGGTGCCGGGCCGGCGAGGCGGTCGTTCTGCGCCGGCTCGCCCGGGGCGAACAGCTCGACCAGTACGTGACCGAGCGGGTCCGCCGCGACGGGAGCGCCGTGCTGGTCCGGCTGAGTGTCTCGCCGGTCACCGACGGGACGGGCAAGATCGTCGGTGTCGCCGCTGCTTCCCGCGGCGTCCGCGCGACCGCCGGAGACAGCCACACCCAAGGTGTCCTCTCCTCGCGCACAAGTCACGAGTTGCGCACCCCGCTGCAGGCCGTCATCGGCTTCACCGGCACCCTGCTGCTGCGGCTTCCGGGTCCGCTCAACGACGAGCAGGAGCGCCAGCTCACGCTCGTACAGGAAAGTGCCCGGCAGTTGCTGTCGATGATCAACGACCTGTCGCGTCCGGGTGGCGGCTGACCGCCCGGCTCGCGGGGTACCTCGATCGGGCGATAGTTCCGGGCATCCACACCTGGATATGGTGTGGCCTGGTCGGCCGGGTGGGTCGGCCCGTCGGCGTGGTCTGGTGGTGCAACCGTGGCTTGGTGGCAGCTGACCGCTTTGGCGAACGCGATTATTCTCTTCGCCTACCTGGCGATCTCCTTCGCTATCGGGCGAGGGTTATGGCAGTCACGGCAGTGGCGCAACAATCCGCTCGGGTTGGCGACGGCGGCGATCTTCTTCAGTTGCGCGGTGCATCACGGCTCCCACACCGCGCATCTGCTCCTTCCCTACTTCGGCCCCTATTTCGCCGGGGAAATACATGCCGGAATGGCCATGCGCCACGCGTTCGGGAGCTTCTCCATCGCGGGCTGGGATCTCGTGACCGCCGCGCTCGCGGTCTGGTATTGGACGCTCCGCGGCCGGTTCCCGGCGCTGGTGCGCGGCGCGGCGGTGTTCGAGGACCTCAGGCTGCGCCAGGCGTCGGAGGCGACCCTGCGTTCCAGCGAGGAGCGCTACCGCGGCATCGTGGAGACCACGAGCGACGGCGTGCTGCTCCTCGACGGCGCCGGGCGGATCAGCTACGTCAACAACCGCTTCGCCGCGATGCTGGGCCGGCAGGTGACCGACCTGCCGGGCACGCCCGTGCTGGACCTGCTGGCCGAGGCCGACCGGCCCGCCGTCGAGCGGGAGCTGGCCCGGGTGCCGGAAGGCGGCACCCGCCGACTCGAGCTGGGGCTGCCCCGCACCGGCGGTCAGGCGATGTGCGCGCAGATCGCGCTGACGGCACGCGTCGACGACGAGGGCGTCCTCGCGATGGTCGCCGACGTGACCGAGCAGAAGAACATCGAGGGACAGTTGCGCCAGGCGCAGAAGCTCGACGCGGTGGGTCAGCTCGCCGGCGGGGTGGCCCACGACTTCAACAACCTGCTGACCGTCATCGACGGCTACGCGGCCTTGCTGCTCGCCCAGGCCGACGAGCCGTCCGCCCGCGACCTCACCATGATCCGCGAGGCCGCGACCCGGGCCGGCGCGCTGACGCGCCAGCTGCTGGCGTTCTCCCGGACCCAGCCCGCCGAGACGCGGGTGGTCGACGTCGTCGGCCTCGTCAGCGGAGTCGAGGGGATGCTGCGCCGGCTCATCCGGGAGGACATCGAGCTGGTCGTGGCAGGCACCACGGCGCCGCTGCACGTGCGGGCCGACCCGGGACAGCTGGAGCAGGTCCTCGTCAATCTGGCGGTCAACGCCCGCGACGCGATGCCCGACGGCGGGACGCTGACCATCGCCACCGACCGTGTCGACCTCGGCGGCGAGGGCGCCACCCAGCTGGCCGCCGGTCCCGGAGAATACGCACTGATCACCGTCACGGACGACGGCTGCGGCATGTCGGCGGAGGTGGCCGCCCGCATCTTCGAGCCGTTCTTCACCACGAAGGAGCAGGGCAAGGGCACGGGCCTGGGAATGTCCACCGTGTACGGCATCGTGACCCAGACGAGCGGGCACATCCGGATCGACTCGAACCCCGGCAAGGGCACCACCGTCGAGGTATACCTGCCGATGACAGCGGCCCTCCCCGCCGGTCCTCCGGCAGACCCCGCGCCGCAGCGGCTGGCGACGGGCACCGAGACGATCATGTTCATCGAGGACGATCCCGCCGTCCGCCGGCTCACCGAACGGATTCTGCGCACCGCCGGATACCACGTCCTGGCCGGCGTCGACGGTCACCACGCGCTGGAGATCGTGCGCGCGAACCCGGACATCAGCCTGCTGGTCACCGACGTCGTCATGCCGGGCATGAACGGCCGGCAGCTGGCCGACCGGGTCACCGCCATCCTGCCGGGCCTGCCCGTGATCTTCACCTCCGCGCACACCCGCGGCGTGCTCACCCTCACCCGGAACGACCCGACAGTCGCCTTCCTCGAAAAGCCCTACACGGTCTCCGGCATCACGCAGAAGGTCCGTGCCGTGCTGGACGCCCGTCCTACGCCGAAGGTGAGGTAGCCGGTGTCACACGTGCTCTACATCGACGACAGCGCCATCAACACCGTCCTCGTTGAACGGATCCTCGCCAGCCGCCCCGAGGTCGTCTTCGGCTCCGCCCCGGACGGCCGCAGCGGCCTGGACCGCGCCCTGCGGCTGCGCCCGGACCTGGTCCTGCTCGACCTCACCCTGCCCGACATCAGCGGCGAGCAAGTGCTCGCCCGGCTCCGCGCCGACCCGGCCACCCGGGCGATTCCCGTGATCGTGGTCAGCGGCGAGACCGATCCGGCGGTCCATCACCGGCTGCTGGCCCAGGGTGCCCAGTGGTGGCTGACCAAACCGTACGAGATCGACGACCTGCTCCGTCTCGTGGACGATTCCCTGGCGGCGGATCGACGCTGAGCCGCCTCGCCGCCCTCAGATGCCGAGCGGCCCTTGCCGCCTTCAAATACCGGGTCGCCCTCAGATGCCGTCCTCCGTGGCCCAGAGGACGGCCAGGCAGATGTCATCGTCCGCCGGGTTGCCGCCGAGCACCTCCCCGACGATGCGCTCCGCCAGGTCCTGGGCATCCGGCGGACGATGCGGCTGGTCGGCCGCGAGGTCACCGAGCGCCTGCGCGACGGCGGCCGGCAGCCGCAGCGCGTCGGCGGCCGTCGGACCGCTGTGCCGGTCGGTCAAGCCACCGGTGTAGGCGCACAGCACCGCGCCCGGTGCCATGGTCAGGTGTTGCCCGATGAACTCGGCGTCCGGGAAGACCCCCAGCGCCGGGCCGCGTCGCCGCAGCGCGGCGAAGGCGGGTCCGGCGGCACCGCCGGGAGAGAACACCATGGGTACGGGGTGGCCGGCGTTCGCCATGCGGAGGCGACCGGTGCCGGGCTCGTAGATCGCGACGACGGTGGTGACGAACATGTCGCCCTGGCCGCTGCCGATCAGGAGCCGGTTGAGCCGGGTCAGCAGGCGCACCGGTTCGGGATCGTCGAAGGCGTAGGCGCGCAGCGCCGCGAGGATCGGTGCCATCGCGGCGGCGGCCGGCTGATCGTGACCGGCCACCTCGCCGACCGACAGGAGAATGCGACCGTCGTGGATCTGCTGCGCGTCATACCAGCCGGCGCCGATGTCCAGCCGTTCGGGAGCGGCCCGGTAGATCGCGCCCAGGCTCACCCCGGCGACAGTGGGCAGCGCCGAGGGCAGCACGGCCCGGTGAATGGCGTCAACGGCGCGGCGCTCCGCGTGCCACTCGGCCTGCGCCTGCAGGTGGGCGCGCTGGGCGTGCCGGACCTGGGTGACATCCTGGGCAACCCCCCAGACGGTACGGGGGGTGTCCGCGAGTCGCCGCCCCGGCGCGGTCGCCCGGCACGACACGATCAGCTCATGGACCGCGCCGTCCATGTCCGCGACTCGCACCTCGGTGCGGTCAGGCACCCCGGTGCGCCAGGTGTTCCCGGCGATGGTCGCCAGCTTGGCGACATCCTCGGGATGCACGCGCTGCCGCAACTGCTCGATGAGCACCCTGCCGGTGGGCAGCCGCAGCAGGTCGCACAGTCCGAACGACAGCATGATCATGCCGGTCGCCGGGTCGAGATCCCACGTGCCGGACCGGGTGAGCCGGTGAGTCTCGGCCAGCCGGTGAGCGAAGTCCGCGGCGAGCCCCCGCCAGTGCGCCGCCGGTTCGTCGGCTGCCCGCCCGGGCTGCTGGCCCTGCACGGCGACGTCGCCGTCGCCGTCCTCAACAGCTCCGACAGCTCCGGCGAGGTCACCGGACTGCCCCTGAGGGACGGCGCTGTCGGCGCCCAGCAGGGCGTCGATCGTCGCCAGCACCATGTTGGGCTGCGCCGGCTTGAAGATCACATCCCGGACCCCGCAGGCCCGGGCCATGGGCTCGATCTCCTCGTGGCCGTAGTGCGCGGTGCTGAACGCGATCGGCAGGTGGCTGGTCGCCGGCTGGCTGCGCAGCATCCGGGCCAGGTCGTAGCCGTCCAGGTTGGGCATCAGAATATCGGTGATCACCGCATCCGGCAGGTGCCGGCGGGCCAGCATCAGCGCGGTGTCGCCGTCGGCGGCCTCACAGGCCTGATGCCCCCGGTAGCCCAGCAGGGTGCGTAGAAAGTCCCGGCTGATCGGATCGTCATCGACAATGAGCACGGTCGCCATCGGTCTCCAATCGTGGTGGATACGCCCCGTTAGCCCACTTTGATAGACGCCGAACAGGATGACGCATCCCGGGCGCGAAGACCCGCACGAACTGTCCGTCCCCACTCCGTTACTGCTTCGCACCGGTGAACAAGCGCCTGAGATACGGCCCAGCCGGAATTCGCCAACAGCCGAGCGGGTAGCACGCGCGTGCGAAGCAGGCCGAAGCCCGCGCGGCCCCAGCTAGATGAGCGTTTCCAGGTGGGTCAGTGGTCGCACGCGGTGAGGGAACGCATGATCGCCTGGTCGGTGTGCCGGTCGTGCCAGATCGCGCCGGCTACACCACAAGATCCGCACCGAGAGATCCGAGCGGGCCAGCAGAGCGCACCCGGGCCAGCCCTGCTGGCCGGCCGCTCTCCCCCAACGCCAGTCCTGCTACGGCGTTTGTTCTCCGGTGCGGCCGGGTCCGGCCGGCGGGGGTGTTGGTGGTTGCCGGCCCTTTGCTCTGCTTCCCGATAGGAAACACCGGGTGGAATGTGCGGGTTCTGCTTTCCGGCTGCTGCCGGGCGTCGGCTTTTCGGCTGCTGCCGGGCGTCGGCCGAGGGGTGTTTCCGATGGGGAAGGACCCTGTTGCCTAATTCGCGGCGCGCCGGTTGTGGTCCGTGACGTGGGTGTTCTGCCCGGTGAGGATAGGTCGTCGTTGGTGGTTGGTGTCCTGGGTGAGGTGAGTAGCGGTGTCGATGCGTCCGCGTCCGTTGCCGGAGGTTGATGAGCAGACTGCGGCGGTGGCTAGGGCGGCGTTCAGGAAGCCGACGTTGGCGATGCGGGTGCGTGATGAGCTGGGCGAGGTCTTCACCGACGAGGCGTTCGTCGATGCGTTCGGGGTTCGTGGCAGGCCGGGGATCTCGCCGGGGCAGTTGGCGATGGTCACGGTGTTGCAGTTCGCGGAGAACCTCACCGACCGGCAGGCCGCTGACGCGGTCCGGGGGCGTATCGACTGGAAATACTGTTTGGGTTTGGTGTTGACCGATCCGGGTTTTGATTTCAGTGTGTTGTCACAGTTCCGGACCCGGTTGGTCACCCATGACCTGCAGGGTGTGGCGTTCCAGATCCTCCTGGACCGGCTGGTCGAGCAGGGCCTGGTCAAAGCCCGGGGTCGGCTGCGCACCGACGCGACGTATGTGATGGCCGCGGTTCGTGATCTCAACCGTCTGGAGATGGTCGGTGAGACGCTGCGGGCGGCCCTCGAAGCCCTGACGGTGGCGGCACCGCGGTGGGCGGCTGAGCACGTCGACGCGGCGATGGTCCGACGATACGGTGCCCGGATCGATGAATGGCGGCTGCCGAAAGACCAGCCCGGCCGGCGGAAACTCGCCGCCCAGGTCGGGACGGACGGCTACCAACTGCTGGCCGCGGTCTTCGACGGGCAGGCCCCGCCCTGGCTGGGTGAGATCCCCGCCGTCGAGGTGCTGCGCCAGGTGTGGATCCAGCAATACGTTCGCGGCGAGGCTGGGCGGGAGGTGATCTGGCGGGACGCCGATATCGACGGTGAGCCTGCCGGGCAGAACCAGGATCATCTCCCCGTATGACACTGATGCCCGTTACAGCGAGAAACGCGGCCACCGCTGGCAGGGCTACAAAGTCCATATCAGTGAAACCTGCGACAACACCCCCACCCCCGGCGGTGGTACCGATCCCACCCGCCCACCGAACCTGATCACGAACGTGGTCACCACCCACGCCGCGGTGGCCGACTCAACGATGACGATGCCCATCCATGTCATGCTCGCCGGTCGGGGTCTGCTACCGGCCGAACACCTCATGGACGCCGGCTACCCCTCCACGACGAACCTGCTGGCCTGCCGCACCGAGTACCAGGTGAGCCTGATCGCCCCGATGCGTGGTGATTCCTGCCACCCCGCCCGCACTCACAACGGTTTCACCCAGGCCGCGTTCACCATCGATTTCGACCACCAGCAAGCGACCTGCCCGCAAGGCCACCACTCGGGTAGCTGGCACCCCACCCGCCAGAACGGCCACGACGCCATCGTGGTCCGCTTCCCGACCAGCACCTGCAGTATCTGCCCGGCCCGCACCGCGTGCACCCGCTCGCAGCGCTCCGGCCGACAGTTGACGCTGCAACCCCGCCACCTGCACGACACCCTGCGCCAGGCCCGCGCCGAGCAACAAACCCCGGCGTGGAAACACACCTACCGCGCCCGCGCCGGGATCGAAGCCACCATCCACCAAACCACCGCCGTGACCGGCATCCACCAAGCCCGCTACACCGGCCTGAGCAAAGTCACCCTCGAACACACCTTCGCCGCGACCGCGATCAACCTCATCCGCCTACACGCCTGGTGGACCAACACACCCCTCCAACGCACCCGAACCACCCACCTGAACAAACTCGACCTCACCCTCGCCGCGTAGACAGAATTAGGCAACAGGGTCGGGAAGCAGAGCAAAGGCATCCCAGGAGCTTGGGCGTCAACCTGCGGCCTTGTTGAGGTGGTGAGGCCAGGCGGTGGTCTCGATGTAGAGGGTGCCGGTTTTGAGGCAGCCGTGCAGGATGCCGACGAGCCGGCATGACGGTCTTCTTCTTGCCGGACGCGACGGTGATCGGGCTGGTCGCGGCGCAGTTCTCGCGGGCCTTCGCCGAGGCGTAGCAGTCCTGGTCGTCGCCGAATTCGGCGAGCACCCGGGCGCTGAGGATCACACCCAGTCCCGGCAGGGACAGGATGAGCTCAGCGTCCGGGTGCTGGCCAAAATGGGCGGGGCGGGCGCGCGGGCACGGAGCCAACCACGCCGCCACAAGATCCGGCAGCAGCGCCGAGCACGGTCAGCTCGTACCGGCCGCCGCAGCCGGGTGGCCGCTCGGGCTCAGCAGCCGGCCAGACTGAAGGCCGTCAATGTCTTGACACCTCTCCGAGGCTGGGCTGGGGTGGGTCTGGACAGGGAGGTGTCAACGATGACCGCATCCACCACCGGGCTCCGGCGCCTGTGCACCGCTGCGGTCGCGACGTTCGGCGTCGCGACCCTCACCCTCGCCGGCTCGGCCGTCGCCGCCGATCGGCCGGCCGCCTGGAACGGCACCTGGAGCACGGCGGTGACCGGCGCGGCCACCCCGCCGCAGCCCGCGACCTTCTTCGCCGACCAGACGCTGCGCCAGATCGTGCACACCAGCATCGCGGGCCGGTCGTTGCGCGTCCGGCTGTCCAACGAGTACGGCACCGAGCCGCTGGTGATCGGCGAAGCGCGCATCGCCCGGGGCGCCGGCGGTGCGCGGATCGTGGCCGGGACCGACCGCCGGCTCACCTTCGGCGGGCGCTCGGCGTTCAGCATTCCGCCCGGCGCACCCGCGCTCAGCGATCCCGTGGCTCTGCCCGTACCGGCGCTGTCCGATCTTGTGGTGAGCATCCACCTGCCGGAGCGGACCGCGGCCGCGACCGTGCACGGCTCCGCGTTCCAGACCAACTACGTCGCCGCCGGCAACGTCACCCGCTCGGCCACCCTGACCGGCGCCACGACCACGACGTCCTGGCACTTCCTCTCCGGGGTCAGCGTCGCCGCGCCCCGGGCCGCCTCGGTCGTGGCCTTCGGCGATTCCATCACCGACGGCGCGATCACCACGGTCGACGCCAACCACCGATGGCCCGACTTCCTGGCCCGCCGGCTGCGGGGGCAGGCTTCGCTGCGTGATCTCGGCGTGCTGAACAAGGGCATCGGCGGCAACCGGCTGCTGCACGACGGCAACACGCTGCCCGGCAGCCCGTTCTCCGGCATCGGGCCGCTCTTCGGCGACAGCGCGCTGAACCGCTTCGACCGGGACGTGCTCGCCCAGCCGGGCGCCCGCTGCGTGATCGTGCTGCTCGGCATCAACGACATCGGGCAGCCCAGCTCGATCGCGCCGCCGTCGGAGGCGGTGACCGCCGAAGAGATGATCTTCGGATACCGGCAGCTCATCGCCCGGGCGCACGAACGCGGCCTGCGGATCCTCGGCGCCACCATGACCCCGTTCCAGGACACCGCCATCCCGGGCTACTACAGCGAGGCGAACGAGGCCAAGCGCGTCGCGGTCAACCGGTGGATCCGGGCGAGCGGCGAATACGACGGCGTCATCGACTTCGACCGGGCCGTCCGTGACCCGGCGCAGCCGTCGCGGATCCTCCCGCGGTACGACAGCGGCGACCACCTGCACCCCAACGACGACGGCATGCGGGCCATGGCGGACGCGATCCCGCTGCGCCTGCTCCAGACCGCCGGCGACCGGGTCACCGCGCCGTAGGCCGCACCGCGTACGCCAGCGGGGGCCGGTCGTCCCATGAGCGCGGGCGGGCGCCTGCCCGGGCCACCACGGTGGCCGAGCTCGGCCACCGTGATCGGTCCCACCGGCCGCCGGATCTCCGTGGTCAAGCGCCGGCCAGCGTCGCGCGGAGCTTGTTCCGTGAGGTGACGTCGAGCTTCGTGAAGACCTTGTGCAGGTGCCATTCGACCGTGCGGGGGCTGATGAACAGCTCGGCGCCGATCTCGGAGTTCGTCTTGCCCGCCGCGGCGAGCCGGGCGATCTGGGTCTCCTGCGCGGTGAGGGCCTCCCGGACGTCGGCCGCGCGTGGGCGTACGGTCTCGCCGGTGGCCAGGAGTTCGCGGCGGGCGCGTTCGGCGAAGGCGGTGGCGCCGAAGCCGCGCAGCATCTCGTGCGCGGTGCGCAGGTGCTCGCGTGCGTCGTGGCGCCGGTTCTCGCGCCGCAGCCATTCGCCGTAGAGCAGGTGGGCGCGGGCGAGATGGACGGCGATCCGGCTGTGTTCGAGGTGCTCGATGGCCTCGCGGTACAGCCGGTCGGCGGCCGGGCCGTGGCTGAGCAGCGCTTTCGACCGGGCCAGCATGCCGAGGGCCCAGTCCGTGCCGCTGACGGTGGCCCGCACCTCGATGCGCCGCAGTGCCGCCGCGGCCGCTTCGGGGGCATCGGTGCGGGCGGCCGCCTCGACGAGCTCGACGAGGGAGAAGCCGTAGCTCGCCAGGTCGTCGTGTTCGCCGGCCCGTTCGGCGCTGGCCAGGGCGTCCTGGTACCGGCCGAGGCCGTTGTACAGCACCGCGAGCAGCCAGTGGCCCAGGCCGATCGCTCGTCCCTCGCCCCCGCTCGTCGCGTGCCGCATGCCGGCCAGGATCAGCTCCGGCGTCCGGGCATCCTCGCCACGCCAGGCGCTGAGCAGCAGCCTCGCGTACCCGAGGGTTGAGCGGCCGATCACCTCCATGAGGGTGTCGGACTCCTCGATCAGCTCTGCGGCCAGGTCGAACTCGCCGCAGTGCAGGTGCAGGACCGCGCGGTAGGAGAGGGCCAGGGGAAGGAAGTTGAGCGCGCCGGCCTCGCGGGCCGCTCGGACCGCGTGCGTGGCCAGCTCGTGCCACGCCTCGTCGTCCCACATGTCGCCGGCGACCAGCCAGGTCAGCCACAGCCAGCGCATGCTGGCGTCCGCGTCGCGGCCGGCGTCCCGCCGGACCGACCGCAGGGCCTGTTTCAGCAGCGGCGCACCCTCGACGTAGCCCTCGGCGTACCGGGTCACCAGGCCATCGAGCAGCGCGTCCACCAGCCGTGGCGGTTCCGGTCCCCGCGGCGCGCCGCGGGCGGCCTCGGCCACCGCCCGCATCCCGCCGCGCCCGTTGAGCGGGCCGGCGAAGACCGCCGCTCCGATCGCTTCGAGGTAGGTCTCGCGCGTCTGTCCGTCGTCGACGCTTTCCAGCCGGCGGGCCGCGTCGAGCAGCAACGGCAGGGCGTCCCCGCCCCGCCGCCGCGCGACGAGGATCTGGCCACGCAGCCGGGTCACCCGCCCGCGCTGAAGGTCGCCCAGCGGGCCCGACTCCGCGGCGGCGAGGAGCTCGAGCGCCACCTCAGGAGCCCCGGCCTCGAAGGTGGCCCGCGCCGCAGCCACCGCCCTCGCGCCGCGGCCGGCGGGATCGGGCGTCAGCTCGGTCGCCCGCCGCAGGAACGCGGCCGCCGCCGCGACCCCGCCACGGGCCTGGGCCCGGCCGGCCGAGCGCTCCAGCTCGCCCGCCACGGCCTCGTCGGGCTCGACCGCGGCCTGGGCGCGATGCCAGGCCCGGCGGTCCGGGTCGAGCTCAGGATCGGTCGCCTCGGCCAACGCCCGGTGCACGTCCCGGCGTTCCGCGGGGCCAGCCGCGCGATAGGCCGCCGTGCGCACCAGCGGATGATGGAACCGCACCCGCGCACCGAACTCGATCAGCTCCGCCGCCTCGGCAGCCCCGGCAGCATCCGGCCCGATGTCGAGCCGCTCGGCCGCCCGCCGCAGCAACGGCACGTCGCCCACCGGCTCCGCGGCCGCCGCCAGCAGCAGACGCTGGGCCTCAGCCGGAAGCGACCCGACGCGCCGCAGGAAACTCTGCTCGATCTGCCCCGCCAGCGGCCGCGCGTCGGGACGCCCGAACCCACCGGCCAGCTCCGCCACCGTCATCCCCCGGGTCAGCTCCACCAGGGCCAGCGGATTACCGCGGGTCTCGGCGACGATCCGCTCCCGGACGCGTTCGTCCAGCCGTCCGGGGACCACCGATTCCAGCAGCGCCCGCGCATCGCCGTCGCTCAGACCCCGGACCACCAGCTCCCGCAGCCCCACCAGCTCGTTGCCCGAGCCGACAGTCGCCGTACGCACCGCGAACACCAGTGCCACCCGCTCCGCGAGCAGCCGGCGCGCGACGAACGCGAGGGTCTGCGCGGAGACCCGGTCGAGCCACTGGACGTCGTCCACCACGCAGACGAGCGGCTGCTCCTCGGCCGCCTCGGCCAGCAGGCTGAGCACCGCCAGCCCGATCAGGAAACGGTCCGGTGCGGTCCCCGCGCGCAGCCCGAATGCGACGGCCAGGGCATCGCGTTGCGGGCCCGGAAGGCGATCGAGGAGCCCCGTCACGGGCAAGCACAGCTGGTGCAGCCCGGCGAAGGCCAGTTCCATCTCCGACTCGACGCCGGCAGCCCGCAGTGTCCGGCAGCCTGTCGCGCGCCCCACGTGCTCCAGCAGCGCGGACTTGCCGACGCCCGGCTCGCCACGGCACACCAGCACCTGGCTCCGACCCGCCTTGGCGTCCGCGACCAGCCGATCCAGCGTCTCGCACTCGCTGCGCCGGCCACGCAGCCGGCGCCGGGGCGCGTTGCTCGACATCCACCACTCCGCAGGTCAAGGGGGCCCTGATCACCCGGGTTGTCCCATGATGCCCCGCGGGGGCGGGATCCGGACAGTCGCCCGCTGCGCCGGGACGAGGCTGTCACATTCAGCCCCTCGTCCCTGTCTTGTTTGCCGAGTGCACGCGAGAGGATGAGACGCGATGAAGATGGCTGTTGCCGGGGGAACCGGCTGGGTCGGCAAGCTGGTGGTCGAGCGGGCGCGCGAGCGGGGCCACGAGGTCGTGGTGATCTCCCGGTCGGGTGGTGTCGACCTGATGACGGGGGCCGGGCTCGACGACGCGCTTCGCGGTGTGGATGTCGTGATCGACGTGGCGAACGTGTCGACGCTCAGCCGCAAGGCGTCGGTGGAGTTCTTCGAGACCGAGACGCGCAACCTGCTGGCGGCGGAGGAGCGGGCGGGCGTACGCCACCACGTGGTCCTGTCGATCGTCGGGGTCGACCGGGTCGACTCGGGCTACTACATCGGCAAGCGCCGCCAGGAGGAGCTGGCGCTGGCCGGTCCGATCCCGGTGACGCTGCTGCGGGTGACGCAGTTCCACGAGTTCGCGGCGCAGATGCTCGACAAGGTGCCCGGCCCGGTGAAGGTGGCGCCGTTGATGGTGAGCCGGCCGGTCGCCGCCTCCGAGGTCGCCGCCGAGCTCGTTCGGCTGGCCGAGGGCCCAGCCCAGGGGCGGGCGACCGAGCTGGCCGGTCCCGAGGTGCTGAAGATGGCATCGATGATGCGCCGCCTGGCCAGGGGCAAGGGCAAGCTGGTGCTGACGGTGCCGGTCGGCAAGGCTATGGCGAACGGTGGCGTGCTGCCGGCCGGCGAGTTCCACAGCGGGAAGATCACTTTCGAGCAGTGGGCGGCGTCGCGATGACGGTAGCGGCCAAGCGCTGGATGGCCGGGGTGCTGGCGGTGGCGGCGGCATACCAGGGCGTGTGGGCGGCGGCGTTCCCGCTGTCGTTCTACAACGACTTCCCGGGGCCGGGGCTGCACTGGGTGGCGGCGCTCGGCCCGTACAACGAGCATCTGGCCCGCGACACCGGGGCGCTCAACCTGGCGCTGCTGGTGCTGAGCGTGTGGGCGCTGCGCCGCCCGACCCGGGAGGCCATGATGGTGACCGGGGGCGCCTGGTTGATCTACAACGCGATCCACTTCCTGTGGCACATGCTGCACCTGGACGTCTTCCCGACGATCGACAAGATCATGGTGGCGACGACCCTGGCCGTCCTCCTGCTCCTCTCCATCCTCCTGATGCTGCCCCTCAAGGAGACCAAAACCGGTCCTTCCGTACGCCTCAGCGAGGTCGCCGGGCAGGACTGACGTGTTCGGCCACCGCCTCGCCGGCGGCGGCCAGCTCGCGGCGGGCGCGGTCCGCGAAGGCGTCCGCGCCGGCCGCGGTGAGGATGTCGTAGGCGCCGCGCAGCTGGCAGCGTGCCTCCTGGCGCCGGTTCTCCCGCCGCAGCCACTCGCCGTACAGCAGCCGAGCGCGGGCCAGCTCCATCCGCAGCCGGGTCCGGCCGAGGTGCTCGATCGCCCGCCGGTACAAAGCCTCCGCCGCGGCTCCCCTAGCCAGCAGCGCACCCGATCGGGCCCGCACACCGAGCGCCCACTCGGTCCCGCAGGCTCGGGTCGTCGCCGCGAGGCGCTCGTACGCGCCCGCCGCGAGCTCCGGCCGGCCGCTGCGAACGGCCGACTCGATCAGCTCCACCAGGGCCCAGTAGCCGACGGCGGACTCGAGCGGATGCTCGGCCGCGGCGCGGGCCGCCGGGAGGGCCTCGGCGTACCGCGTGAGTCCGTTCAGCAGCAGCGACCGCGCCCAGTGCGTAACCATGACCCCGGTGTCTTCGCCGCGGGCCACCGCGTCGGCCCTGCTCGCCTCGATCAACGGGACAGCCGCGGCTTCGTCCCCGCGCCAGGCCGCCAGCGCGAGTGCACCGTACGGTGCCAGCCCGCGCCCGGTCGCCTCCCCGATCGCCTGGATCTCCGCGACGAGTGCCGCGGCCGCCGCGCGCTCGCCGGCGAGGAGGCGCACGACGACGAGCGAGTTCAAGGCGAGCGGGAGTTCGCTGAGGGCGCCGGCATCCCGCGCCGCCTGGACGTGCCGAGCGGTCAGCGTCGACCAGTTCTCGTCGTCCCAGGTATCGGCGGCCGCGATCGCCGCCAGCCACAACCAGGGCAGCTCGCTCGCCTCCGAGGTGTCCGCGCCGCGGAACGCCGACAGAGTCGCCCGCGCCAGGGGTACGAATGCTTCGTACCCGTCGGTCAACAACGCTGCGAGGCTGTCCAGCAGCAGATCGCCGGGACGGTCCCGCGCCGGCCTCGGCGCCGCGCGTACCGCGCGCACCAACTCGAGGAACCCGGCGTCGTCGGCGAACCCGCCGGCCAACATGGCGGCCGCCATCGCGTCGCGGTACGTGGTGCGGGCGAGCGCACCGTCCAGTGGTTCGAGCCGGCGGGCGGCTTCGAGGAGCAGGCGCGGCGCGGTCATGTCATGACCGGAGGCAAAGGCGAGCTGTGCCCGCAGCAGACTCACCCGCGCCAGGTGGAGTTCGTCGGCCAGGCCCTCCTCGGCCCCGCGCAGCAGCTTCAGCGCGGTCCCAAAGGCGCCGGCCTGCAGCTCCGCCTGGGCTGCGGCCAGTGCGCGGATCGCCCGCGTCGCCGGATCCGGAGTCAGTTCGGTCGCGTGCCGCAGCAGCTCGGCCGCGGCCGCGGCACCACCGCGGCGCTGCGCCCGGTCGGCGGAGCTGACCAGTTCGGCGGCGATTCGCTCATCGGCGCCGGCCGCCCCGTGCGCCCGGTGCCAGGCGCGCCGATCGGGGTCGGCAGCCGGATCGGTCGCCTCGGCGAGGGCCCGGTGCACGTCGCGACGGTCGGCGGGCGTCGCCGCACGGTAGACCGCCGACCGCACCAGCGGATGCCGAAACCGCACCCGGACACCCAGCTCGATCAGCCCGGCCGCCTCCGCCGGCACGATCGCGCACATCGAAAGATCCAGCAGCCTCGTCGCGCGGAGCAGCAACGTCACGTCACCCACCGGTTCAGCCGCCGCGGTGAGCAACACCTTCCGGGTCGGCGACGGCAGCGATCCGATCCGCTGGGCGAAGCTCCGCTCGATCCGGCTCCACAGCGGTCGCGTATCAGGACGCATGAAGCCACCCGCTATCTCGGCCACCGTCAACCCGCGCGGCAGCTCCAGCAGTGCCAGCGGGTTGCCGCGCGTCTCGGCGACGATCCGATCCCGCACCCTCTCGTCGAGCCGGCCGGGGACGACCGAGTCCAGCAGCGCGCGGGCGTCCTCGTCGGCCAGGCCGCCGACGACCAGCTCCGGCAAACCTCGCCAGGCCGGCCCGGTCGCAGGCTCCCGCATCGAGAACACCACACCGATCCGCTCGGCGGCCAGACGCCGCGAGATGAACGTCAACGTCCGCGCGGAAACCTGATCCAGCCACTGCGCGTCGTCCACCACGCACACCAGCGGCCTGTCCTCCGACGCCGTCGTCAGCAGACTCAACACGGCCAATCCGACCAGGAATCCGTCCAGCGGACCTCCGGCGCTGTGGCCGAACGCGACAGCGAGCGCCTCTCGCTGCGGAACCGGTAAGCGATCGCGACGGTCCAGCATGGGCGCGCACAGCTGATGCAAACCTGCGAAGGGTAGCTCCATCTCGGATTCGACACCTGTCGCACGCGCGACCCCGCATCCGGTCGAACGCTCCACGACGTAGTCGAGCAAAGCCGACTTCCCGACACCCGCGTCACCACGGATCAGCAAGGCCTGCCCCTGGCCGGAGCGTACTTCGGCGACCATCCGGTCGAGGACCGCGCACTCCTTGGCCCGGCCGCGCAGCCCGTGCGCAGCCGCACCGTCCGTCGGTGTTCTCACCCAGCACAGACAGCGCAGGAGCCGAATTCGTGACGTGCGCCGGCCGTCCTGTCACAAACCCGAAGGCTGAGCTGTCTCGGCTGGCATGAGCAACCACATCCTGGAACCGGCGGCCCGCGAGTTCGCCGACGCCACCGCCAAACCCCCCTTCCTGTACGAGCTGGGGCCCGACCGCGCCCGCGAGGTGCTCGACGACGTTCAGGCCGCTCCGGTCAGCAAGCTCGATGTGGACGAGAAGTAGCAGGCCTACGCGGCCGCCCGTTCGCGCTGTCGACCAGATTTCCCGGCAGCACCCTCGGCGAGAATCTCACCGCCCATCCCGTCGCGACCGGAGGTAACGAGTTCACCATCCGGCCGGACGCCTTCCACCACCAGTTCGCCGCCGAGTTGCCCGCCGTCCAGGCCGCTGTGACGGGCAGCACCCAGCGCCCGGTCACCGAGATCGCCCTCACCGCGGGGCTGCCGACGGACACCCCGGCGTGGCGGTCGATCCCGTCCTGGTTCGTCTTCGGCGACGAGGACCGCAACATCCCGGTCGCCCTGCACCGCTTCATGGCCGACCGGGCCGGGCCAAGGGCGTACGCGAGGTGGCCGGCGCGTCCCACGCACTCAGCGTTTCCCGCCCCGAGTCCGTGACGGCGTCGATCCTCGAGGCCGTGGACGCGATCACGACCTAGCCCGATCGGTACCGAGGTCTCCTGCTCGCCGGGCCCCCGGGCCATCCCCGGCGGCCAGGAGCCCGTACCCCGGCCGGGCCGGCCATGACCCGGGCCGCACGTGGCCCGGGGATACACCCGGGGTTGCACGGGCGCGCCCGGCACCCGTGCCGGACGACGGTGGCTAGGTCACCGAGTCGGGGCCGGAGCACGAGGGTCCGGTCCCGGCGGTCCGGACTACCGGGAATGGGGAAGATCGTCATGCGCATGCCCAGCGTCGACGTCGCGGATCGTCGGATCATGGGGGACGTGAGGACCGGGTCACCGGGGCTCGTGGCGGCAGCGGACTTCGAGGGTGTCCGCACGCGGCTGTTCGGCATCGCCTACCAGATGCTGGGTCGTGCGTCCGACGCCGAGGACGTCGTTCAGGACGTGTGGGTCCGCTGGCAGGGCGCGGATCGGGCACGGGTCCGGGATCGGGTCGCGTTCCTCGTGACCATCACGACGCGGGTCGCACTCAATGTGGCGACCTCGGCCCGTGCTCGCCGTGAGGTCAGCGCCGGCGGATGGCTGTCGGAACGGGTGCTCGCATCCGTCGACCCGGCGCTGGAGGCGGAACGCGGCGAGGCACTCGGGTTCGCGGTCCAGCTCCTGATGGAACGGCTGTCCCCCGCCGAACGCGCCGTCTACGTGCTTCGCGAGGCGTTCGCCTATCCGTTCCGCGACATCGCCGAGGTCCTTGAGCTCAGCGAGGCCAACGCGCGGCAGCTGGCGCGCCGGGCGCGCGGGCATCTCACCGAGAAGCGGCACCACCCGGTCGATCCGGCGGAACGAGACGGGCTGCTCGACGCCTTCCTCGAAGCGGCGCGAGCCGGCGACATGGCGCACCTCATCGACGTGCTCATCGGCGGTCGACCCGGCACTGCCGGGGCGGCGGTCGGCTGACTGTCGGTCCCCGCCCGCGTGGTGCATCATGGGGACGACCCCGAGTTGATCAGGGTATGGCTTCCCTTGACCTGCGGGGTGGTGGATGTCGAGCGGCGATCCTCGGCGTGGGCTGCGTGGCCGGCACGGCGAGTGCGAGGCACTGGATCGACTGGTGGCCGACGCCCAGGCGGGTCAGAGCCGGGTCCTGGTGCTGCGCGGCGAGCCCGGGATCGGCAAGTCCGCGCTGGTGGAGTACGTGGTGGACAGCGCCGCGGGATGTCAGATCCTGCGGGTCGCCGGCGTCGAGTCGGAGATGGAACTGGCCTTCGCCGGGCTGCACCAGCTGTGCGTACCGATGATGGGACATCTCGATCGCCTGCCCGGACCGCAACGTGACGCCCTGACCGTCGCGTTCGGGCTGCGCGCGGGGAACGCGCCGGACCGGTTCCTGGTCGGGCTGGCGGTGCTCAACCTGCTGGCCGAGGCGGCCGAGGAGCAGCCGCTCGTCTGCGTGGTGGACGACGCCCAGTGGCTCGACCGGGTCTCCGCGCAGCTGCTGGCCTTCGTCGCGCGGCGCCTGCTCGCGGAGCGGGTGGTGCTGGTGTTCGCCCTTCGGGTGTCGACAGTTGGTGCGGGTGACGACCGGTTCGTGGGGCTGCGGGAGCTCGTGGTCCGGGGTCTGCAGGACGACGATGCGGGTGCGCTGCTGGATTCGGTGGTCCCCGGGCGGCTGGACGAGCGCGTCCGGGACCGGATCGTGGCCGAGACCCGCGGAAATCCGCTGGCCCTGCTGGAGCTGACCCGGGGATTGAGGGCGGCGGAGCTGGCCGGTGGGTTCGGGCGCCCGGACGCGCGGCCACTGGCGAGTCAGATCGAGCAGAGTTTTCTCCGGCGTATCGAGTCACTTTCGGGTGCGGCGCAACGGCTGCTGCTGGCGGCGGCCGCCGAGCCGGTGGGCGACGTACCGCTGCTGCGGCGGGCGGCCGAGCGGCTCGACATCGGGCCGGACGCCGCCGAGGCCGCCGAGGCGGCGGAGCTGATCGAGTTCGGCGCCCGGGTACGGTTCCGCCATCCGCTGGTGCGCTCGGCGGCCTACCGCGCGGCGGATCCCGGAGAGCGCCAGGACGTGCACCGGGCGTTGGCCGAGGCGACCGACCCCGGCGCCGACCCGGATCGGCGAGCCTGGCATCACGCCCACGCCGCGGTCGAGCCCGACGAGGCCGTGGCGGGCGAGCTGGAGCGCTCGGCCGGCCGGGCCCAGGCTCGTGGCGGGGTCGCGGCGGCGGCCGCGTTCCTGCGGCGGGCGACCGAGCTGACGCCCGATCCGGCCGACCGCGGAGTGCGAGCGGTGGCCGCGGCGCAGGCCACCTTCGAGGCCGGGGCCCCCGACGCGGCTCTCGAACTCCTCGCCGCCGCGGAATTGGGCCCGCTGGACGAGCTCCGGCGCGGGCGGCTGGCCCGGCTCCGCGCCCAGATCGTCTTCGCGCGGCGGCGGGGCGGGGACGCCCTGCCGTTGCTGCTCGACGCGGCCCGCCGGCTGGAGAGCGTCGACGACGGACAGACGCGCGAGGCGTACCTCGAAGCGATCGGAGCGGCGGTCTTCGCCGGCCGCCTCAACGGAGGCGTCGAGATGCGGAAGGTGGCCGAGGCCGCCCGCGCCGCCCTGCGCGAACCGCGACCCGCACGGCCGGCGGACGTCCTCCTCGATGGCCTGGCGACGCGGTTCGTCGAGGGCTACGTCGAGGGTGCGCCGCAGCTGAAGCGCGCCCTGCGGGCATTCCGGCGGGCCGCCGAACGCGACGAGGACGACATCATGCGCTGGCTGTGGCTGACCTGGCTGGTCGCCGGCGACATGTGGGACGACGACACGTGGCACGAGCTGACCACGCACGCGGCCCGGACGGCCCGCGAGGCCGGCGCGCTCAACTTCCTTCCCCTGGCCCTCTCCTACCGCGCGGTCCTGCACCTGCACGCCGGAGAGTTCGGCCTGGCCTCGGCGTTGATCGAGGAATCCGACACCATCACGGCGGTGACCGGTAACTCGCCCCTCGGGTACCCCTGGCTCCTGCTCGTCGCCTGGCGTGGCGAGGACCCGCAGGCGGCGGAGCTGATCCGGGCCGGTGCCCGGGACGCGACCGCCTGGGGTGAGGGGCGGGCGATCGGGTTGGCCGACTACCTGCTCGCGGTGCTGTACAACGGCCTCGGCCGGTACCAGGACGCCCTGGCCAGCGCCGAACGGGGATGGGAGCACGAGGACCTGGCGGTCTTCGGGTTCACCCTCGTCGAGCTCGTCGAGGCGGGCGCCCGGGGCGACGCTCCCGACGCGGCCGCGGCCGCGCTACGCCGGCTCGAGGAACGTGCCGGCGCCAGCGGCACCGACTGGGCCCTCGGCATGCTGGCCCGATCGAAAGCGCTGCTCAGCCACGGCCCGGCCGCCGACCGGCTGTACCGCGAGGCCATCGAGCACCTCGAACACAGCCGGATCGCCGTCCATCTCGCCCGCGCCCACCTGCTCTACGGCGAATGGCTGCGGCGCGAGAACCGGCGCCACGACGCACGCGAGCACCTGCGCACCGCGCACGAGATGCTGCGCGGCTTCGGCGCCACCGCCTTCGCCGAACGCGCCCGCCGCGGAACTCCTGGCCACCGGCGAGACCGTACGCCCACGCGCGGCCGAC
>NZ_QHHV01000101.1:0-27944 GCF_003947245.1 Actinoplanes sp. ATCC 53533
GCTGGTCCAAGATGTACGCGACCGCCTTGAGCAGCACGAAGAACGCCACCAGGGTGGTCAGGTGGGCCCGCGCGGCGGCGGTCATCCGGTCACCGACGCCCTGCAGGCGCACGCCGCCGAAGATGTAGTGCACGGCCAGCGCGCCGATCACCGACAGCACGATCGTGGTGAAGCCGACGCCGAGCACGTAGCGCCACAGCGGGTATTCGAAGATGTAGAAGCCGACGTCGACGTGATGCTCCGGGTCCTGCACGCCGAACGGCTGGGAATTCCGGAAGAGCATCCAGTCCTTCCAGCGGCTCTGCGCGGACAGACCGGCGAAGAAGCCGATGACGACCGAGATGATCGTGATCCAGGTGCCGAGCCGGGGCTGGATGACCATCCGGTAGCGCTCGAGCGTGGCCTGCTCGGCCGAGTGCGGCCGGAGCAGCGGCCGGAGCCGGTAGGCCAGGTAGAGGTTCGCTGCGATCACCAGCGCCATCGCGAGCCCGATGGCGAGGAAGAGCAGCAGCCGGGTCACCAGTACACCGGAGAACACACCTGTGAAGTTGACCTCGTCGTACCACAGGTAGTCGGTGTACGCGTCGATGCCCCAGCCGAGCAGAGTGAAGAGAAGGAAGACCCCAACGAGGACGCCGACGGTCACGCGACCGCGCCGGCTCATCCTCGGTAGAGGACTGTTACGCATGACCAACGGGAACCCCACAAAGTCGGACCGGTATATCACATTACGGTGTTGCGCTGTTCCGTCTGGGGCACCTGCGCCGATTGTTACTTTGCGGGGCAGGGTTTCGGAGTGCCGCCCGTGGTGTAGGCCTGCAACGCGGCGAGCGCGTCGTCCACCGTGGCCACCTCCGCCATGGTCAGGCCGGGCACGGTGTTGCGCAGCGCCTCGGCGCAGTTGCCGGCCGGCACCAGGAAGAGCGTGGCGCCCGCGTCCTTCGCGCCGACCAGCTTCTGCGGGATGCCGCCGATCGGGCCGACGTTGCCCTCGTCGTCGAGCGTGCCCGTACCCGCGATAATTTTGCCGCCGGTCAGATCGGCCGGCCGCAGCTTGTCGATGATGCCCAGGCTGAACATCAGCCCGGCGGAGGGCCCGCCGATCTCATCCAGGTCGATCTCAACATCGAACGGGTGCGGCTGCCGCTTGTCGATGGCCACGCCGATGCGCGGGGTGGCAGTGCCCTCGGCGGCCTTGGTCTTGATGGTCGCGGTGGCGGCCTTGCCGCCCCGGGTGTAGCCCACGGTCAGCGCCGTGCCGGCGGGCTTGGCCTGCACCAGCTGGGTCAGCTTGTCGGGGCTGGTCACCGCGGTGCCGTCGACGGTCGTGACGACGTCGTCCTTCTGCAACACGCCGACCGACGGGCCGTCCTTGGTCACCTCGGTCACGAACGTCTGCACCGGGTAACCGAGCTCGCGCAGGGCCACGGTCTCCGCGCTGGACTGCGAGGACTTGAACTCCTCGGCGTTCTGCTCCTCGACCTGCTGCTCACTGCGGTCGGGCGGATAGATCAGGTCTCGCGGCACGACGGCCTGGTCGTCGCTGAACCAACCGCGGATCGCCCACACCAGCTCGACGCTCGGCTGCACCCCTACGGTAGTCAGCCGGAGTTGCCCCTGAGAGGTCGAGGTGGTCGCCTTCGTCACCTGGATAACCTCTTTGCCGTTGTCCGAACCGAGCGTGTTGACGGTCGGCCCCGGCTTCAGCACGACGTAGGGCAGGGGGAAGGCCATGACACCAACTGCCAGCAGTGCGGTGATCAGGGCGCCGAGGATGACCGTGACACCGCGACGTCTCATGCGCGTGACCGTACCAACCGACCCTGAGTTCTCTCTGAGCTGACACCGGCATTGGCCACTTGGGCCGCATACGCGCGTACGGTTGGGGTGTGCCTGATATCCCGTTCGGCTTCAGCCTGCCGGGCGCCCAGCCGCCCGATCCCTCCGACCCGCAGCAGATGCAGCAGTTCATGAATCAGCTGCAGCAGATGTTCGCCGCGCCCGGAAGCGGCCCGGTCAACTGGGATCTGGCCCGCCAGGTGGCGGCCAGCCAGCTCAGCTCCACCGGCGACCCCGCAGTGAACATGTACGAGCACAACGCCGTCTCCGAGGCCCTGCGCCTCGCCGACCTGTGGCTCGATCCGGCGTCCGCGCTGCCGTCCGGCATCCGCGACGCGACAGCGTGGAACAGAAACGAGTGGGTCTACAACACCCTCGACGTGTGGAAAAAGCTGTGCGACCCGATCGCGGGCCGCATGGTCGGCGCCATGGGCGACCTCGTGCCCGAGGAGGCCCGCGCCCAGCTCGGCCCGATGCAGTCGATGGTGGCGACCCTCGGCGGCGCCCTCTTCGGCGGCCAGCTCGGCCAGGCGCTCGGCCAGCTCGCGGCCGAGGTGCTCTCGGCCGGCGACATCGGCCTGCCGCTCGGCCCGGGCGGCACGGCAGCCCTGGTCCCGGCAAACATCAAGGCCTACGGCGACGGCCTGGAGCTCCCGGAAGACCAGGTCCGGCTCTATGTCGCCCTGCGCGAGGCGGCACACCAGCGGCTGTTCCAGCACGTTCCGTGGCTGCGCGCGCACGTGCTGAACGCGGTGGAGACCTACGCGAACGGCATCACGGTCAACCGGGAAGCGATCGAGGAGGCGATGAGCCGCGTCGACCCGTCCGACCCCGAGTCGATGCAGCAGATGGCGCTCGAGGGCATCTTCACCCCCGAGGACACGCCGCAGCAGAAGGCCTCGCTGGCCCGGCTCGAGACGGCGCTCGCACTGATCGAGGGCTGGGTGGGCCACGTCGTGGACAGCGCGGCGGGCGAGCGCCTGCCGGCCGTGGCGGCGCTGGGCGAGGCGTTCCGGCGCCGGCGCGCGGCGGGCGGCCCGGCGGAGCAGACCTTCGCGGCGCTGGTCGGCCTGGAGCTGCGCCCACGCCGGCTGCGCGAGGCCGGGGCGCTGTGGGCCGCGGTCACCGAGCAGCGCGGGGTCGCCGGCCGCGACGCCCTCTGGGACCACCCGGACCTGCTGCCGACGGACGAAGACTTCGCCGACCCGCAAAAGTTCGCCCGCGCCCAGCTCGACTGGGACATCTCCGAGCTGGACAACCTCGGCGGCACCGATGATCTCGGCGGCCCCGGCGAGGGAAAAACCGAATAAAGAGCAAAATCAGGATGTCGTAGCTCGGTGGGTGGTGCTGACCGTCGCTCCCGCCGAGGCCGGGCGAGGGGCCCAGCTGTCGCTGCCCCTCGCCCTTCATTCTGCGTGAGTGGTTTCAACCCCCCAGGATCGCCCTGGTGTTCTCCCAGCCCTCCAGGGCCGGGTCCAGGGTGGCCAGGTCGTAGGGTCCGCGCAGGCGGCGCCACTCGGCGGTCGATTCCACGAGGCTGGGCTGAGGCGCGGTCCTGCGCACAGTCATCGGGGTTCCCGTGTCCAGGTCGATGTCGGCCAGCCACTGCGGCGCCGGCAGGTGCGTGGCGACGGCCAGCAGCCCGGCCCCCTCCTGACCGGTGGGCGCCACCGCCACCGGCTTGCTGCTCAGCGGCCGTAACAGCTTCCCCAGGATCATGCCCGGCACGTCGGCGGCGTCGGCGGCCAGGACAGCGGCCTGGTCAAAGCCGTCCTTCGCCGCGGCCTCGAGCACGGGCAGCACGGTCGCCGTGCGCACCTCGTAGATCGGCATGCCCGGCCAGGCGATCTCCCGCGCCAGGTCCAGATCGGCCGCGGTAGCGGCCAGGGCCGGCTCGGCCTGCGCAAGCCGGGCCAGCAGGTCGACGACATCCTCGGCCAGCGCGGCCCGCCACTTGCCCAGATCGATCCCGGGCGGACTCCAGCTCACCGGGGTGAGCAGCGCCACCACCACACGTTTGGTCACGCCCCGAGGCTAGCTGCCGGTCCCGCTCGCTCCGTCACGCCGGCCGGCCCACTCGTTCCCGGCCACCAACCCGGCCGGCCCGCTCGTTCCCGGCCATCAAGCCGGGCAGCCCACTCATTCCCGGCCGTCATGCCGGGCGGATGGTCAGGCGCCGGCGGTCAGTCCTCGGCCAGGACCAGGCCGGTCGCCGCCGAGATGCCTTCCAGGTAGCCGCGGGCGCGTTCCGCTCTGGGGTAGCGGTTGACCAGCTCCCAGAACTCCGCGTTGTGGCTCGGCACGACCAGGTGGGCCAGCTCGTGCAGCAGCACGTAGTCGATCACCCAGTCCGGCATCTCCTGGATCCGGTGCGAGATTCGGATCGTCCCGTCCTCCGGGGTGCAGGAGCCCCACCGGCCGTTCTGATTGGTCACCCACCGCACGCTGGCCGGCATGATCTGCTCGGCGTGGTCGGGCAGATGCCGGGAGATCAGGCGTCGGGCGCGGACCAGCAGCTCGCTGTCCGTGCGCCTGATGCGCTCCTCGCGGGCGGCGAGGCGCTCGAGCATCCTGGCCACCCACTCGGTCTCCTCCGCACGGGAGAACCGATCGGGAATCAGGACGACGACCCGCTCGCCCTCCCGATACGCGGACACCGTGCGACGCCGGCGCTGGCTGCGCCGCACTTCGACGACAGGCTTGCGCGTCCTGGCCATTACCGGCTCGCGGGGCCCACACTCGGGTTCACATTGCGACGTTAATCCGTCAGGCCCAGGTCACCGCAAGGGTACGAGAAACGACACGCACCCAAAATGTGACCTACGCCCCAGTAAATCCGAAAATATTTTCCACCCCGGCGCCCGGCCGCCGCCAAATCCCACGCTATCCGAAAGAACTGGCGCATCGCGCCGCGCGCCGACCGTCCTGTTTCTGACTGTCTGGAGTAATTCGTCGGCGTGTCTCCCTGTATGTGCCCAAAAAGGGTCATCTCGCCCGGCACACTCAGGCCGTCGACGACACCGTCGACGCCGCGCTGACATGGAATAGGCCCGACCTGGGTAGTGACCGCCCCGAGCGGGTGGCCACATTGACGTGGTCGCGGAGCGGTCCAGCGCCGAACACAAGATCGCGGCCTGTCGCCGCGAGCAAGGCATAGGGCCGATCCGGCCGACAACATGACGAGGAGGAACCGTGGCCGACACCACGTACAACGGCTACTGCGTGAAGTGCAAGGAGAAGCGCGACTTCCAGGGCACGGTTGAGGTCTCGAAGACCGGCATGAACATGGCCAAGGGCAAGTGCCCAGTCTGCGGCACGACGGTCAACCGGATCCTGGGCAAGGCGAAGGCCTGACCGCGCCGAAGGGACAAGACGGGGGTGACCATTTTGGTCACCCCCGTCGACTTTCGCACCCATATTCACCCGATCGAGTCCGTAACCCGTTACCGCACAAACACGTTAAGTAGCTACCCACACTCCCCACCCACCTGTGGATAACTCACGGATTCCTGTGGATAACCCTGCGTCCCAGCGGTACGACCCTGTGGACAACGAATCCGCTGTGCGCCGGAACCATGACACCGTGTCATGTCATGAGCCGTACGCCGCTGCCCCGGCCAACGCTGCTGCCGGGCCTCCCCCGCATCTGGCGCACCCCGCACACGCTGCAACTCGGCCTGGATCCGGCCCGCGCGGTGCTCCTCGACCTACCCGAGCCCGGCGCGGCCCGCCTCCTAGACCTGCTCGACGGCTCCCGCTCGGAACGCCACGCCCTGGCCCAGGCCGGCTCCCTCGGCATCCGCCCCGGCGAGGCGGCGGTCCTGCTCGACACCCTGCACGAGGTGGGCCTGGTGGTCCCGGCCCAGAGCCTGTTCCCCTCGTCGATGCCGGCCCGCCTGACCCCCGAGGCCGCGGCGCTGGCCTACTCCCAGGCTGGCGCGACGCCCGCCCGCACGCTGCGCCGCCGCGCCGCGGCCAGGGTCGTGGTCACCGGCCCCAGCCGCCTGGCGGCCGGCGTCGCGGTCGCGTTGGCGACGGCGGGCACCGGCCACGTCCACCCGGACCTCGCCGGCCAGGTGACCCGCCACGAGGCTCCGGGCGGCCCCCTCACCGAGTCCGACATAGGCAAACCCAGGGCCGAGGCCGTCGCAGCGGCCATCCAGCGGTCGGCCCCCGAAACCAAGACCCGCACGGTACGGCGCGGAGCAGCGTCACTGGTGATCCAACTGGGCCGCGACCACCCGGCCACGCCACCGCCCGTGACCAGCGCCCAACGAAACCGCCCCCACCTGACAGCAACGATCCGTGAGGGCGTCGTGATGGTCGGCCCACTGATCCTCCCGGCAACCAGCCCTTGCCCAAACTGCATGGCCCTGCACCTCGCGGACCGCGAGTCCCTCTGGCAAACAAACCCGCCCCCACCGCCACCTCCACCCCCGCTTCCGTCCCCGCCCACAGCCCCGCCCCCGACCCCGGCCTCGCCCTCAACCCCGCCCTCGACCCCAACCCCGCCCTCGCCCTCGACCCAGGCCTCGACCTCTAGCTGGGCCCTGCACTCTCCCCTGGCCTGGATTCCGGCCTCGCCCCCGGCCTGGGCTCCGCCAGCGTTGGAACCATGCGGCGTGGCCACGTTCCTGGCCGCCGTCGCGTTCATTACCGGCGAGGCCCTGGCCTACCTGGACGAGGAGACCCCGGAGACTCTCGGCGTCGAGGTCGCGGTTACCGCGCCGGGGCGCACCCGCCGCCGCACTTGGCCGCCCCACCCCAATTGCGGATGCTCCCGGCTACACCCACCGGTGAAGCAGTCCCGGCATCGAACCGCGAGCTCGGGGATGGGGTGATGATCGATCGGCAATGATCGGACTTTTGGCGCGTTTCACCTCGATCAAGCGCCTCGAGGGCGGTTGATCGGCGCAGCGTCGGTCACAATGATCTGGTGACCGACATCCCGCGTCGTGCAATGTCCCGCACCGCCAAGCTCGCCGCGCTGCCTCTTGGCTTCGCCGGGCGCACCGTGCTGGGCCTCGGCAAGCGGGTGACGGGCATCGCGACGGAGGTCATCTCCGCCGACATCCAGCAGCGCACCGCCGAGCAGTTGTTCAGCGTGCTGGGCCAGCTCAAGGGCGGGGCGATGAAGTTCGGGCAGGCCCTGTCGGTGTTCGAGGCCGCGATGCCCGAGGAGATGGCGGGGCCTTACCGGCAGGCGCTGACCAAGCTGCAGGAGGCCGCGCCGCCGATGCCGGTGGCCAGCGTGCACAAGGCGCTCGCCGCGCAGCTCGGCGCCGACTGGCGGGACAAGTTCGCCGAGTTCGACGACAGCCCGGCCGCCGCGGCGAGCATCGGCCAGGTGCATCGGGCGACGTGGAAGCTGCCGCCCAGCCGCAAGGGCGCAAAGCCGAAGACCCTCGACGTCGCGGTGAAGGTGCAATATCCGGGCGCCGGCGACGCGCTGCTGGCCGATCTCAAGCAGCTCGGCCGACTGGCCGGCATGTTCAAGATCATCCAACCCGGCATGGACATCAAGCCGCTGCTCACCGAGCTGCGGGAACGGATCACCGAGGAGCTCGACTACGCCCTGGAGGCGGAGGCTCAGACGGCGTTCGCCGCCGGGTATGTCGACGACGCGGACATCTTCGTGCCGCGCGTCGTCGCCTCCGCGCCCCGGGTGCTGGTCACCGAATGGATCGAGGGCACCCCGCTGGCGAAGGTGATCAGCGAGGGCACCCAGGCGGAACGCGACGAGGCCGGCCGGCTGATGGCAACGCTGAACTTCTCGGCGCCCGCCCGGACCGGCCTGCTGCACGCCGACCCGCACCCGGGTAACTTCCGGATCCTGCCCGACGGCCGGCTCGGCGTGATCGACTTCGGCGCGGTGGCCCGGCTGCCCACCGGCCACCCCGAGCCGATCGGCCGCCTGGTCCGGCTCGCGCTGGACGGCGACGCCGAGGCGGTGGTGGACGGCCTGCGCGACGAGGGCTTCATCAAGCCGGAGGACGAGCTGGACGCCCAGGCGGTGCTCGCCTTTCTCCGGCCGATGATCGAGCCGGTGGCGGTGGACAAGTTCCGCTTCACCCGCGCCTGGATCCGCAGCGAGGCGACCCGCCTGTCCAGCCCGAAGTCGCCGGCCTTCCAGCTCAGCCGCAAGCTCAACCTGCCGCCGTCATACCTGCTGATCCACCGGGTGACGCTGGGCTCGATCGGGGTCCTGTGCCAACTCGAGGCGCAGGCACCGTACCGCTCGATTCTGGAAAAATGGCTGCCCGGCTTCGCCCCCGGCGGCGTGACTCCAGCCCAGTCCCGCTGATGAGCTGCCCGGCTTCGCCTCCGGCGGCGTGACACCAGCCCAGTCCCGCTGATGATCAGCGTGCTCGAGCGGCAACGTGGCAAATCTCACAGCCAGCCACCCCATCCAGCAAGAAGAGGGCCCGCCCGCTTGCGCGGACGGGCCCGTCGGATTTAGTTGTCAGAGGCGTCCACCCAGTTCACGGGCAGCCCGGTGCCGGGCCTCCATCGCGATCTGACGGGCGGGTCGGTGTGCCTCAGGGTGGTGGTCGGCCTGAGGCCGACGCATTCGTGCTCGTGAGAGCGCTTCGTGGATAAGTTTTACCTTCGAGGTGGCGTTCGTGTTCACGGGCTTCTTCCGTCTCTGAGTTAAGGGTCGGTGGGTAAGGGGTGGTCTCAGGCCGCGAGGCGGACCGAGTTGCGGGACTCGAGGCCGTTCGCGGCGAGCCGCTCCTCGACCTCGACCTGGAGCTCGGCGTCGCGGGCGACGTCGACCTTGCGGGGACGGCCGCGGGGCCGCTTGCGCGGCACTACGGCGCCGCGCTCAAAGATCTCGCCTCCCCAGACACCCCAGGGCTCGTTCCGCTCGACCGCGCCGGCGAGGCACTCGACGCGCAGCGGGCAGTCCCCGCAGAGCGACTTGGCCAGTTCCAGCTGGGCCGGGGAGTCCGAGAACCAAAGGTCCGGGTCGAACTTCCGACAGGGCAGGTTTGCCTCGAGCTCGACGCTCACGTCGAGTGGGGCCAGCGCCAGACTCATAAAGCCCGGTCACCTCTCTCTTCTTCTCGATCTTCTGGATCGCGATACAGGTCGTGCACCGGCCGGTGAGCCGGCAAAAAAGTAGGCCGCGGATCCCGGTTACGGGTTCCGCGGCCTCGAGGTGAGCCGGTTGGTCTTGTTAGACCGGCCTTCCTCGAGGCGGGACACCGCTGGCACCATCCGTCACGCGCTTGGAGGTGCCATTGCTGCCCACGAACCCAGTGGTCCCGTAGCTTCCATCGACGTCGACCAGAGTCCTGACCAGCTCGGCCTGGATCTGGACCTGGTGCGCCTGCGAAGCCGGGGCCCGCTCAGCGGCCAAGATCGCCACGGGGGCGGACTCTGGCAGCCACGAAGCGGACGGAGCGCAGACAGCAGCAAGCAGCATCGACGGTCGCTCGATCGTGTAGTTGAGCTTCACCGGTGCCACCTCCTCCATCGCCTTGCGCTCGAATCGTGCTCTTCGGTCCTTGATGAACATGGTTTTAACCCGTGCTCGTCAAGGTGTGCACTGAGGCTAAGCCCGCCCGCGGGGGGAGGGCAAACGAATTAACGGACTAGTTTCCAAAGTTTTCTGACAGGGGCTCCGCGAGGCTCTCGCCACCCACCAGAGCGAAGACCGCCGGCCCGTACTGGCGCAGCTTGCGGGGGCCGATCCCGGCGATGGCCAGCAGCTCCGGCGGGGTGCTCGGCTTGCGCTCGGCGATCGCCACGATCGTGGCATCCGTGAACACCACGTATGCAGGAACTTTCTGCTCCGCCGCGGCTGCGGCGCGCCAGGCCAGCAGGCGCTCGTACAGCTCCTCGTCGAGGTCCGACGGGCAGGTCGGGCAGCGGCCCAGTTTGCGGTCCGCGCCGGCCATCAGCGTCGCGCCGCAGATCCGGCAGGAGACCACCGTGCTGCGCCGGTTGACAGGTTTCTGACTGCCGCCCGCGACGCTTGCTTTTTCCAGCCCGGTGTTTCGCTGGCTCAGGTGCGGCAGGAACCGGCACGGTCGCCGGGCCCGGCCGCCCGGCGACCGGCTCTGGCCGTACGACAGCCAGAGCCACTGCCGGGCCCGGGTCACCCCCACATAGAGCAGGCGGCGCTCCTCCTCCAGCTGCTCGGGGGTTTTCGCGTACGTCGTCGGCAGCGTCCCCTCGGCCAGCCCGACGAGGAACACCGCGTCCCATTCCAGGCCCTTGGCGGAATGCAGTGAGGCCAGCGTCACACCCTCGACCGTCGGGGCGTGCTGCTGCTCGGCGCGGCGGGCCAACTCCTCGCAGAACGCCGACAGCGACAGGTCTTGCTGGATCGCCCCAGCCTCGCCCAGCGGCAGCAGGCCGGGCGTGCGGGCGTATTCCTCGGCGAGGGCGACCAGAGCCGCCAGCGCCTCCCACTGCTCCCGCTGGGCCCCGCCCGGCGGGGGTTGCTCGCGGGCCCAGCCGGTCGCGGAGAGCGCCTCGACGACGGCCTGGACCAGCGGGGTCTCCCCCGGCGTCGAGCGCACGGCCGAGCGCAGCGCGATCATCGCCTTGCGCACCTCGGCGCGTTCGAAGAAGCGCTCGGCGCCCCGCACGACGTAGGGCACCTCCAACTCGGCCAGGGTCTTCTCGTAGGCCTCCGACTGCGCGTTGGTGCGGAACAGCACGGCGATCTCGCTCGCCGGGGTGCCGGCGGCGATCAGGTCGCGGCTGCGGCGGGCGACCGCGACGGCCTCGGCGGGCTCGTCCGGGAAGATCTTGAGGTCGGGCTCGGCGCCGGGCGGGCGCTGGCCGATGAGCTCGAGCCGCAGCTTGGCCTCGGTGCCGCGGGCCTGCCTGATCACCGCGTTGGCCAGGCCGACGACCTGCGGCGTCGAGCGGTAGTCGCGGACCAGGCGGACGACGACCGCGTCGCGGCGCTGCCGGGGGAAGTCGACCAGGTATGCCGAGGTGGCGCCGGTGAACGAATAGATCGTCTGGCTGGCGTCCCCGACCACGGTCAGGTCGTCGCGGCCGCCGAGCCAGGCCTCCAGCAGCCGTTGCTGCAGCGGGTTGACGTCCTGGTATTCGTCCACGACGAAGTGCCGGTATTGCGAGCGGACCTGCTCGGCGACGTCGGAGTGCTCCTCGATGCCCCAGACGGCGGCGCGCAGCATGTCCTCGAAGTCGATCACGCCCTGGCGGCGCTTGAGCGCCTCGTACGCGGCGAAGACCTCGGCCACCTTCGCGGCCTCGTGCGGTGGCTCGCGCAGCGCCTTGGCCGCGGCGACGACGTACTCCCCGGGCTCGACCAGCGACGATTTCGCCCACTCGATCTCGCCCGCCAGATCCCGCGCGCCCGTCCGGTCCACCTTGACCCCGGTGCGCCCGGCGGCGAGTGCGACGAGCCGCCCTTTGCTTTCCACCAGCTCGGGCATCGCCCGGCCTTCGAGCAGCCGCGGCGCGAAGTAGCGGACCTGGCGCAGCGCCGCCGCGTGGAACGTGCGGGCCTGCACCCGGCCGGCGCCGAGCTCGGTGAGCCGGGAACGCATCTCGGCGGCGGCGCGGGCGGTGAACGTGACCGCGAGGATGTGCCGCGGGCTGATCTCGCCCTTGAGCGTGCGGTAAGCGATCCGGTGGGTGATGGCCCGCGTCTTACCCGTGCCGGCCCCGGCGAGGATGCAGACCGGCCCGGCGGGGGCGGTCACCGCCCTCCGCTGATCGGGGTCGAGCCCGGCTAGCACGCGTTCGGCTGTCACAACCGGGAATCATGACACCCCGGTCCGACGTTTCACGTGATGGCTTACCGCCATGTGATGTCTCCGAAGGGATCCTGACCGATGTTGACCATGTACTCGACGTCCTGGTGCGGCTACTGCCATCGGCTCAAGTCGCAGCTCGACCGGGAGGGCATCCAGTACGAAGTCATCGACATCGAGCAGGACCCGGCCTCGGCCGAGTTTGTGATGGGTGTCAACGGCGGCAACCAGACCGTGCCGACCCTGCGTTTCGACGACGGGTCCGCGCTGACGAACCCGTCCATCGTGCAGGTCAAGGAGCACCTGGCCACCATCTCCGCCTAGCGGAGCCAGCGACATTGGCGGGGGCCGGCCGCATCGCGACCGGCCCCACCCGCGTTACGGGATGAGCGCGGGGACGCTCGAGTCGAGCAGGCCTTGGCGCTTGAGCTCGCCGTAGAGCGGGGTCGTCTCGGGGTAGTGGCCCCAGGCGTGGTCGCCGTCACCGCCGCCGACACCGCCGAGCAGCTGCTGCTGCACCGGCGAATACGTCGCCCACTCGGGCCTGTTCGGCAGGTCGGCCACGTCGTCGCGGCCGGCCAACCAGCGGTAGGTGTAGCCGAAGAAGGCACCCACGCGCGTGATCGACGAGTAGTTGTCGGAGCGCGCGTGCCACAGCCGCCGGTCGAAGACGACCAGGTCGCCCGGGTTCGCGGTGATCTGCAGCGCGCCCTCGGGCTGCGGCCACGGGACGCCACGCGACGGCGGGCCCGGCAGCCAGTTGGTCAGGTGGCTGCCCGGCAGGACGGTGAAGTTGCCCCGGCCGGTCTCGCTCACGTCGGACAGCCAGTAGGCGAGCTTGACCGACATCCGCGGGCGCGGGTCGGTCTCCAGCTCACGGTTCTGCCGGCCGCCGTCCTGGTGCCAGTGCCACCAGTCCTTCTGCCGCTCGTGGATCTGCGGGTGCACATCCACGTGCGAGTGGTAGACGTGCACGTTCCAGCCGAGGATCGACCAGATGTACTTGAACGCCTTGGGGTGGTCCAGCAGGAACGCCAGCTCCGGGTTGTTGGTGACCGCGGAAAGCTGGTGCAGCGCGCCGTTCGCGCCGAGGCCGCCCTCGCGTGACGCCAACTCCTGGGACCGCAGGATCGCGGTACGCGCGATCGCCACCTCGTCCTCGGTCAGCACCGCCGGGATGACCAGGAAGCCGTCGCGATCGAACTGCGCGCGCTCCTCGGCCGTCATCGGCGTCCAGGTCTGCTCCGCAAGCAGGGACATCTACATACCTCTTCTCCGTGTCTGCTCATCCAGACGCTGGAGTGTCCCCCCATGGTTGCTAAGTCGGCGTGAAAAAATCTTTGATTCGAGCAATGTGAATCCCTTAACGGGGGAAATCACCCAACCAGCCCTCAACTAGATAAAAGGCGATTGATGAGCGCATAGGCAGACTCATCCGGACTCCGCTCTCCGGCTCCACGTAGTCACCGGCGATCATTCGCGTGATGTCGCCGCGGGTGAACCAGCGCGCCTCGTCGATCTCCTCCGGGTCGACCGAGATCGGCTGCTCCCGGTCGGCCACCGCGGTGTAGCCGAGCATCAGCGAGCCCGGGTACGGCCAGGACTGGCTGCCTTCGTACCGCAGCGAACGCACCCGGACGCCGACCTCCTCGCGGACCTCGCGCACGACGGCGGCCTCCGCGGACTCGCCCGGCTCGACGTAACCGGCCAGGCAGGAGAACCGGCGGATGCCCCCGACCTCGGGCCATGCCGCGTTGTGACCCAGCAGACAGCGGCCCTCCGGCCCGGACACGCCGTCGTGCACCAGCACGATCATCGCCGGGTCGGTGCGCGGCCACATGGCCTGCCCGTCGGCGTCCACCCGCGACCAGCCCGCCTCGATGACCGTGGTGGGCTGACCGTTGCGGGGCGAGAAACGGTGGCTGGCATGCCAGTTGCCCAGCGCCGCGGCGGTGGTGAAGATCCCGGCATCCCGCGGGTCGAGGCGGTCGCCGATGTCGCGCAGCGTGCTGGCCCGCGCCTCGGCCTCATCGGCCGCCGGCAACGGGGCGTCGACCGCGAAGATCGGCACCCCGGCCGGGTCGACGCCGAGGAACAGGCGCTCGCCCTCGGGCGCCTCGTCCGCGCCGACGAGCACCAGCGTCGGCGTGCCGTCCGGGCGCCGGGCGACCAGCGCCCGGCCGCCCTTGCCGATGTCGATGATCAGCACCAGGCCGGTCTTCCACGCCTGGGCCAGCCAGTCGTCGTCGCGCCGGTGGTGCGCCGCGCGGTCCAGGCTCGTTCGCGCCAGCGGCGGGCCGGCCGGGCCGGGCTGCTCCCCCACGTCGGGTTGCTCGCCCGTGCCGGCAGACCCGGGCTGCTCCCCCATGTTTGGCTGCTCGCCCGTGCCGGCCAGTCCGGCCGGCTCCCTCATGCCATCACCGTCGCCGGCGCTGCGGCGATGACATACGCCGGGCGCGGAGTTGATGGTGCGCTCGCAAGCTCTCTCACGGGGCCCCGCGTTCCACGGCGGTCAGCGCCGCCAGCGGTGCCTCGACCTTGTCGGCGTCGCCGAGCACGACCGTGACCGCCTGCGACGGCGCCAGGTAGCGGGCCGCCGCCTCGGTGACCTGCTCGCGGGTGGCCGCGGCCAGCGCCCGGGAGTGTTCGCTGAGGTAGTCCAGCCGCAGGCCGAAGCTCGCGTAGATGCTGGCCAGCCCGGCGAGCCCGGCCTGGGTGGACATGCCCAGGCGCAGGGTGCCCAGGGCGTAGCGGCGGGCCTGCTCCAGCTCGTCCTCGCCCGGCGGCAGGCTGGCGATGCGGCCCAGCTCGTACAGGGTCTCCAGCATCGCCGGGCCGGTCACCTCGGTAGCCACCTCGGCCGCCACCACCAGCGCGGAGCCGGCGACGAAGTGCTCGATCGAGCTGTGCGGGCCGTACGTGTAGCCCTTGTCCTCGCGGATGTTCTCCACCCAGCGTGACGAGAAGTAGCCACCGAAGACCATGTTGGCCAACTGCAGCGGCGCGTAGTCGGGGTCGGTGCGGGACACCCCCGGCAGGGCCATCCGCAGCGACGACTGCACCGCGCCGGGCCGGTCGACCAGCAGCAGCGGGCCGGGCTCCAACGCCGGCGTCGGCGGCACGTTGCCGTCACGGCTCGGGCCGATCCAGCCACCGAGCGACTTCTCGGCGGCGTCGATCGCCTTCTCCGGGTTGAGGTCGCCGACCAGCACCAGCACCGCGCCGTCCGGGCGGACCCGGTCGGCGTGCAGGGCGCGCAACTGTGCCGGGCGGACGCCCTTGACCTGCTCCGCCTCCGGCGTCTGCACCGCGTACGGGTGCCGGCCGTACATCCGGTGCAGCAGCGCCGTCCGGGCCAGGTGGGCCGGCTGGCTCTGGGCGACCTGGATGTGGTCGACGAGCCGGTCGCGCTCGGTGGCGACCTCCTCGGCCGGGTACGTCGGGTCGGTCAGCACCGCCGCAAGGATCTCCAGCATCCGGTCGAGGCCGGCCGCCAGCGAATTGCCGGTGACGAGCAGCCTGTCCGGGTCGAGCCCGGCCGAGAGCCCGCCGCCGACGGCCTGCAGCTCCGCGGCGATGTCGATGCTGGACATGGTCGCGGTGCCGGTGAACAGCGCCTGCGACAGCAGGGTGGCGCGGGCCAGCGGCGCCCGGCCGAACGGCACCCGCAGGCGCATCTCGATCAGCGGCACCGCCGGGCGCCGGATCGCGATGACCGTGAGGCCGCTGGTGAGCTTGCGTTCGGCCTGCTTGGGCAGCTTGAGCTTGGTGTCCGGAATCAGATCCGGCAGTTCTCGCACGGTCACTGGTTCGCTCCCGGGATGACCTCGATGGTGGCGCGGCGCTCGGGCCGCAGGGTGGCCGCGGCGGCGACGATCTGTGCCTCGGTGACCTCGCCGACCAGCCGGGGCAGCTCGTTGAGCAGCTCCGGGCGGCCGCGCTGGGTCTCCAGCACGGCCATCGGCAGCGCCCGGCCGAGCACGGCGTCGGTGTCGCGCAGCAGGTGAGTGGCCATCCGAGCCTGGGTGCGGGCCAGCTCGCCCGGCGCCATGCCACCGGTGGCGAGCCGGTCCAGCTCCTCGTCGATGGTGCGCAGCACCTTGTCCGCGTCGCCGCCCGGCGGCATGTGCGCCTGCAGCAGCATCGCGGTGGGGTTGCGGACCTGGTATTCGTCGCCCATGAAGCCGATGTAGCCGCCGACGCTGGTGACCGTGCGGTCGCGCTGCACCAGCCGCTCGACCAGCCGGGACGCGTCGCCGTCGGTCAGCACCTCGGCGAGCACCACGTACGGCAGGTAGGCGTCGAACGCGCCGATCGGGTCCGGCAGCCGCCAGCCGCCGGCCACCGCGGGCAGCGGGGCGAGCCGGTCGGTGTACGCCTCCCGCCGTTCCCCGTCGATGTCCGGCTCGGCGAAGTCGGGCAGCTTCGGCTTGCCCCGTGCCGGCACGTCACCGAAGTGCCGCTCGATGAGGACGGTCGCCTGGGCCACGTCGAAGTCACCGGCGACCGCCAGCACCGCGTTGCCGCTCGCGTAGTACTTGTCGAAGAATTCCTCGGCGTCGGCCACGGTCGCGTGGTCCAGGTCGCCGAACGATCCGTAGCCGTCGTGCGCGTTGGCGAATGTGGAGAACATCACCGGCGGCAGCCGCAGCCACGGGAAGCCGCCGTACGGCCGGTTGAGGACGTTGACCCGGATCTCTTCCTTGACCACGTCGACCTGGTTGCGCAGGTTCTCCTCGGTCAGGCGCGGACCGCGCATGCGGTCGGCCTCCAGGAACAGCGCCCGTTCGAGGGCGCCGGAGGGCAGCACCTCGAAGTAGTCGGTGTAGTCCAGATGGGTCGAACCGTTGAAGCTGCCGCCGGCGCCCTGCACGTGCCGGAAGTGCGCGAGCTTCTCCAGATTCTCCGAGCCCTGGAACATCAGGTGCTCGAAGAGATGGGCGAAGCCCGTGCGTCCCTCCGGTTCGGAGCGGATGCCGACGTCGTAGACGACCGCCACACCGACGACCGGAGCGCTGCGGTCCGGCGTGAGGACCACCCGCAGACCGTTGTCGAGGGTGAAGCGTTCCACCGGATATTTCGTCGCGGGAATCTTCATTTTGCGCGCCACACAGAGAATCTAACCCGCCGAGAGGGGTGCGTGTCGGATCCGTCGTCCAGCGCCCTCGAACAGCGGTGCTAGCTTTCGCGTAGTGAGTCCGTGACGTGAGGTAAATGCTTCGATATCCTGTCGCGTCCGATCCACCACCACGACGGGGAGACGATCAGTGCCGGTACGGCTGCGCCTGGAGTGCGACTCGACCGCCGACGCCGAGTCGCTGCATCGCTGGCTGCGACAGGAGCAGGCGATCCGCGTCGACGGAGGGCTGGCCCGGGCGGCGAGCGACGATCCCGAGACGATGGGCACGCTGCTCGACGTGCTGACCTTGATCATCGGCAGCGGGCTCTCCGCCGGCCAGCTCGCGCTCGCCGTGGCCAGCTGGCGGGACGCGCGCCGGCCCGCGCCCACCGTCACGATCACCCACACCGCCGCGGACGGCGCGGTCACCCGGATCGAGGCGGCCGACCATGTGGCCCTGACCGCCGCGCTGACCGAGCTCGAGCAGCGCGAGCAGAAGTAGATTCATGGGTGACGTCACAGACCCGGCACTGGCCCAGGTCGTTCTGATCGGGGTCTCGGCCTACCGGCGGCTCTTCGAGCTGCCCGCCGCCCGGCGCAACGTGACAGACCTGCGCGATCTCTTCCAGCACGAGGATCTCTGGGGCGTGCCGGCGGACAACTGCCATGTGCTGCTCGACCCGGAGTCCCCGGCCGAGGTGAGCCGGGCGATCCGGCGGGCCGCGGCGGCGGCCGGCACCGACGGGATGCTGCTGGTCTACTTCGCCGGGCACGGGCTGGTGGACGCGGACGACGGCAACCTCATCCTCGGCCTGCCCGGCTGCGACCCCGAGGTGCCGTACGAGCGCGGCGTCCCGTACGACTGGATCCGCCGGGCCGTCGCCGACACCCGGGCCCGCCGCCGGGTGGTCATCCTCGACTGCTGCTACTCGGGCCGGGCCGGGTCCGAGCTCGGCGGCGACGGCAGCGGCACCGACGCGGTCGCCGACAAGGCCGAGACCGAGGGCACCTGCCTGCTGGTCTCGGCGCCCGCCAACCGGCCCGCGATGGCGCCGCGCGGCGAACCGCACACCGCGTTCACCGGCGAGCTGATCCGGCTGCTGCGCGACGGGCTGCGACCGCCGCCGCCGGAGGCGACGCCGCCCACGCTGACGGTCCACACCGTCTGGCGTACGGTGCGCCGGGCGATGTTGCGCCGCGGCTTCGAACGGCCCGAGCTGCGGGCCCGCGACTCCGGCGCCGAGATCTCCCTGGTGCACAATCCGGCTGCGCCGCGGCACAACCTGGCCGGCAGCGTGCTCTACGCCGCGCCCTGGTTCGTCGACGAGGACCTCGGCCAGCGCGCGATCCTGGTGCTGCGGCACAACCAGACCGGTGGGCTCGGCGTGTGCATCACCCGGCCCGACGGTGACATCCCGGAGGCGTTCCCGGAGGCCTGGCGGCCGCTGCTGCGCAATCCCGCGATGCTGTTCCACGGTGGCCCGGTGGCCCGCGACGGCTACATCGTGGTGGCCCTGCTGCGGGCCGGCGCGGCCAAGCCGCTGCGCTTCACGCCGGTCCGCGACCGGCTCGGCACCCTCGCCCTGTCGGCGGTGCCCGAGGATCTCGCCGGCGCGGTCGACACGATGCGCGTGTTCGTCGGCTATCTGGGCTGGCGCGCCGGCGAGCTGGAGGAGTTCCTGGACCGGGGTGCGCTGATCGCCAGCCGGCACACCGCCCGGCAGGTCTTCACCGAGCGGCCCGGCGAGTTGTGGCAGTCCCTGCAGGCTGTCCGGTGAGCGACGTGACCGATCCGGCGGAAGGACTCAGCGCGGGCGAGACGCTGCTGCTGGACAGGCTGACCACCGGGCTGCGGGACATCGACCAGATCACCCTGCTGGTCGGCTCCGGCGTGACGGCCACGGTCATCCCGCGGGTGCGCGGGGTGCTGGAGATCGCCGACAGCTTCGCGGCCGGCCGCAACGACGACGGCGCCCTGGAGCGGGCGCTGGAGCAGGCGCGCGCGGAACTGGTCGGCACGCGCCCGATCGACGCGTACCGCGTCTACCGGCGCGTCCTCACCGACTGGGTGTCCGCCGGGGCGTTCGACGTGATCGCGCAGCAGGCCGTGCTGAAGGCGTACGCGGCGCCGGACCCGATGGAGTCCCCGCTGGCCACCCACGGCCTGGGCCAGCGGCTCGAACGCGGCGTCGGCGAGGGCGTGGAGAACGACCGCTTCTCGTGGCAGCTGCCCCGCGGGGTGCAGGCGCTCGGTCACCTGCTCGCGCAGGTCCCGGAGGCTTTCGACCACCGGGTGCTGACCACGAACTTCGACCCGCTGCTGGAGATCGCGATCCGTTCGGCGCGCGGCCGGGCGGTCAGCCTGCCGATGGACACCCGCGGCGCGACCGGCAGCTCCGGCAGCACGGACGGCGCCGTCCGGGTCTTCCACCTGCACGGCTTCTGGCGCCCGACGCTGCACGTGCGCGGCCCGCAGCTGCTGCACGACCCGGCCCGGCTCGTGGAGAACAAGCTGCTGATCGCGGCCACCGCCGACCTGATCCGCGGCGACACCGTCTGCGTGATCGGCACCAGCGACTGGGCCGGCACGCTGACCGCCGCCATCGCCGCGGCGGCCCGCACCCGGCCCGTACGCGTGCTCTGGGCCCTGAACGACCCCGACGCGGCCACCGCGCTGAGCACCGCCGAGCGCCTGCGCGAGGCGACCGGCGTGCCGGTCGAGTGCTTCCCCGGCGTCGACTCCGAACGGTTCTTCCCGGCCCTGGCCGAACGCGTCCAGGTCCCGGTGCCGCCGCGGGCGACCGGGTTGCGGCACCGGGTCCGGCACCACAGCTGGGAGCGCCAGCTCGTCTCCCAGCCCGGCACCCAGCCGCCGCGCGACGTGCCGGGCCTGCTGCTCCAGCTCGAACGCCGGTTCGGCTGGGTCAACCAGCAGCGCGGCACCGTCGGCCCGATCCGGCTGCTCTGGCCGGTGCGGCTGCGCTCGCGCGCCTCGGTGATCCACATGGTGCAGGCGTTCGCGGCCGGCGCGCTGGCCCGGCTCGGCGTCGAGGTGCGGGTCTGCATCGACGACGTGGGCTCGCGGGACATCGACGCCACGGCCTCGTTCCGGGCCGACCTGGAACGCTGGATCGACCACACCGGGCACGGCGCGGTCCGGGAGTTCGTCAGCCTGTCGGAATTCCTCGAACGGGTGCAGGCCCAGCCGGCGGACACCTCGCCGGAGTCGCTGCTGCGCCCGACGGATCCGTGGTCGGTGGCGCGCACCTTCTACGGCGAGCACAACCCCTCGCTGTACAGCCTGCTGGCGGCGGTCAAGGCGGTGCCGAACCTGACCTCGTGGGACGAGCTGGAGAAGAACGCCTGGCAGATCGTGCAGTCGGTGCTGCGGACGGACGCGAACCGGCTGCTGACGCCGCTGACGCTGTGGCCGTACCTGAACAGCATGTTGCTGGAGAGCGCGACCAACGACGTGATGACGCTGGGCGGGCGCGACGAGGCGATCCTGTGGGCGCAGTGGCGCCAGACGTTCGGCTTCGGGCCGGGGCATCTGTACAACCCCTACATCAAGAGCCTGAAACACGACGCGCAGATGCTGCGCTGGTCGTCCGAGGAGGAGCTGAGCCGGCACCTGCACCGGACCCGGGAGCTGCCGGGGTGGGATCTGGAGGGCAGCTATGTGCCGTGGCTGTTCCAGAACGCGCTGCTGCTGCCCGGCTACCTCAACAACGAGCCGGTGCCGGAGACCGAGGACTTCCCGCTGGATTCGTGGGCCGCCTTCGTGGCCGCGATCGAGGACGGGCGCCCGGTGCTGGACCTGCTCGCCGCCCGGGTCACCGAGCTGTTTCTGCGGCCATGAGCACGGTTGCCCCTTCGGAGGTCGCGGACTTAGCGTCGCCGCGCTAGCGTTTCCGGTATGACTGCCACAGTTGTGGAACGAGTCGGGCGGACCTCCGTCCACGCCTCCGTCCAGGACGATGCCGCGCTGTGCGTCACCGCGCTGGGTGCCGAGCTGACGGCGTACGTCGCCGGTGCCACGACCGTCGCGGAGTTCGAGTCCTGGCTCGCCGCCGAGCGCGGACCGGACTGGCAGGTCCGGCGCCGGCTGGCCGCCGCGGCCGAGCTGGTCAACATCTTCGAAAGCGCCAACCAGAGCGCTCTGGCGCCGGCCTGGCTGCGCGAGATGGACCCGACCGGATATGTGCCGGCCCGGGTGCTGCGAATCTCCTCCGCCGACGCGATCAGCGTAAAGGCCCTGCTCGAAGCGGCCGAGATCTGGACGCTCACGCCCGCGGGGGCGTAGCGCTCCATCGGCATCTCGCCACGCCCTGGGGGTTCCGCTGCGCCTCTTCCGATCCGACCGGACACCCTTCGAGCGACTACGCCGGCAGCTGTCCCGCAAGTCCGACCTGATCGTGTCGGACATGAACCTCCAAGGCATCGATCTGCGTCGCCGCGCCGTACTCGGCGTCGAGTTCCGCCGGTGCGAGCTGGCCTTCGCCGACTTCACGGGCGCCGATCTGTCGTTTGTCCGGTTCGTCGACTGCAACCTCTACCGGGCCGATTTCACCAGCACCGTGCTGTACACAACCTGGTTCCATGAATGCAATCTGACCCGGGCCGAATTCAAGCGGAGCTATCTGCTGGGGCTGCGTTTTCGCAACGTGGACCTCACCAAGACCGCCTTCGACCCGACGCCCGCCGTCGGTCTCGAGCGCAAGATCCGCGACGGCCGGGCCCCCGGCATCCTGCGGGTGGAGCTGCTCGATCGGCTCCCGCGGGACGCACCGGAGCTGGAGGAGGAATACAGCGGCATTCGCATGCGTCGCGACGATCGGACGGTGGCCTTCCTGCGCGAGGGTGACTCCGCCGCCAGGCGCCGGATCCGGCTGGCGGAAACCGCCAAATATCTGAAGCTGGCCTATGCCGGAAACGGTTACGAGCGCCAGGCCCAGCATTACCACGTCGTCGAACGGCGGCAGCGCCGCAAGGCCATGCACGGCTCCCTGGGGGCCCGGCTCAGACGGATCCAGGATTTCGTCCTCGGCGACCTCATCTGGCGCTACGGGACCAGCGCGGTGCGACCCGTGCTGTCGCTCGCGATGATCGCGCTGCTGGCCTCGGCGATCACCTTCGCGGCCCCCGCGCTGGACAGTTCCACCGGTCTGCGGCCGGAGCAGGGCACGGGCGCCTATTCGTTTCAGGGCTGGACCGACCGGTCGCTGTACGACTACCTCAACGTGCTCTATTTCTTCCTCACCGCCCCGGCCGGCGGCTCGCAGGATGATCTGCACGGCTGGGTGAAGATCGTCTTCACGGTCTACCTGCTGACCGCGCTGTGGCTGATCGCGCTGACGTTCGAGGCCTCCACGAGGCGGCTGGGCAACGCATCGTGACAGGGCACGGCAGGCGCCGCGGCTGAAGCAGCACTACCGAGCGGCCGGCACGCCGTCGATCGTCACCTTCGGGTTCAGCTTGACCAACTGAGCCACCACGTCCGGGCGTGCCTTCGGGAAACGCAGGTGATCACGCGCCACGTACGGGGCGCCGGTCGCCCGGGCCACCGCGTCGGGCACCAGCCCGCCCAGGATCAGCACCACGCCGGCCACACCCAGCACCGCGAAGATCACCGTGGGCGGGTTCAGGTCACCGAAGCGGCCCCAGAGCAGCAGCACGTCGGCGGCCACGAAGAGCAGGATCACCATCGGCGCTACGCCGTACCCGAAGATCTTGCGAAGCCGGGTCACCCGCTCGACGGAACGCGCCGCGCTCGCGCCCATCGGCACCTCGATCGCGGCCCGTGACCAGGGCAGCCGGGGCAGCGGCACCGCGACCGTCTCCCGCCCGCCGTCGCCGGTCAGCACCTGCTGCGGCCAGCGCAGGCCGGCCACCTCGTGCAGCCCGATCCGGATCGGCGTCGTCCCCTGGGTCCCCACGGCCGGTGACGATACCCGCTTCCGCTCTTCTCACCATCCGGATCGGGCTTGACGAGCCTTACCTACTTCATCCACTATTCCCATCCATCAGATAGGGAAAGCAGAGTATGCGCTTCACCGGACCGAGAGGACATGCGACATGTACGTCTCGGCACGCACCGACTACGCCGTCCGGGCCATGCTGGCGGTCACCGCCGACCACCCGCACCTGGTCAAGGCCGCCACCCTGGCCGCGGCCCAGGACATTCCCCTCAGCTTTCTCCAAGGCATCCTGCTCGACCTGCGCCGCGCCGGCCTGCTGCACAGCCACCGCGGCGTCGACGGCGGATACTCCCTGGCCCGCCCGGCCGAGGAGGTCACCGTCGGTGACGTGGTCCGCGCAGTCGGCGGCGCCCTCACCACGGTCCGCGGCCTGCCCACCACGACCACGACCTACCACGGTGTCGCCACCGGGCTCAAGGACGTCTGGCTCGCGGTGGAGGAAGCCATCGAGGGCGTCGTGAACCACCGCACGCTCGCCGAACTCACCGTTTCCACGAATTCCAAGATTTAGGAGTGAGCATGAGCTCCCGCACTCTCCGTGTGCTTGCCCTCACCGCTGCCGCGGTCCTGGCCACCACCGCCCTCTCGGCATGCGGAGGCGACGACGAGGCCGCCGCCGGTGGCGAGGCGAGCGCGCTCCGACTCGGCTACTTCCCGAACATCACCCACGCGCCGGCCCTGATCGGGGTGAAGAACGGCCTGTTCCAGCAGGCGCTGGGCAGCACGAAGCTGGAACCCAAGACCTTCAACGCCGGCCCGGCCGCGATCGAGGCGCTGTTCTCCGGCGCGATCGACGCGACCTACATCGGCCCGAACCCGGCGATCAACGCGTGGGCCACCTCCAAGGGCACCGCGATCAAGATCATCGCGGGTAGCACGTCCGGCGGCGCCGGCCTGGTGGTCAAGGCGGGCATCAACACCCCGGCCGACCTCAAGGGCAAGAAGATCGCCACCCCGCAGCTCGGCAACACCCAGGACGTCGCGCTGCGCGCCTGGCTGAAGTCGAACGGCCTCAACGCCGACCAGCAGGGCGGCGGCGACGTCTCCGTGCTGCCGCAGGACAACGCGACGGCGCTGCAGGCCTTCGCACAGGGCGCCATCGACGGCGCCTGGGTGCCCGAGCCCAACCTGAGCCGGATGATCCTGGAGTCCAAGGGCAAGCTGCTGGTCAACGAGAAGGACCTGTGGCCGAACGGTCAGTTCGTGACCACCCACCTGATCGTCAAGCAGGAGTTCCTGAAGAAGTACCCGGAGACGGTCAAGAAGCTGCTGCAGGGCCACCTCGCCGCCGAGAAGTTCATCGCGACCGACAACGCCGGCGCCCAGAAGGCCGCCAACGAGCAGCTCGGCGCCCTGTCCGGCAAGCCGCTCAAGGACGAGATCCTGACCTCGGCGTTCAAGAACCTGACGTTCACGAACGACCCGATCGCCTCGTCGCTCTACACCAGCGCACAGCACGCCCAGGATGTCGGCCTGCTCAAGCCCGTCGACCTCAAGGGCATCTACGACCTCGGCCCGCTCAACGAGTTGCTCAAGGCCGACGGCCAGCCCGCGGTCAGTGACGCCGCAGCCTCCTGATCCACCTCCGGCCGGGTCCGCCGACGCGGGCCCGGCCGGCTCCACCTGGGAGTTCCCATGAGCATTCTGGAAGCCACGGACATCCGGACCGACCGGGACGCGGTCGTCCGCCTCGACAGCGTCTCCAAGCAGTACGGCTCCGGCAGCAACGCCCTGCTCGCCCTCGACCGGGTCTCCCTGACCGTGGCGAAGGGCGAATTCGTCTGTCTGCTGGGCGCCTCCGGCTGCGGCAAGAGCACCCTGCTCTCCCTCGTCGCCGGCCTGGACAAGATCAGCGGCGGCAGCCTCGACATCGGCGGCCGGCACGTCTCCCTGATGTTCCAGGAGGCGGCCCTCTTCCCGTGGCTGTCCGTGCTGGGCAACGTGGAGCTACCCATGCGCCTGGCCGGCATCGGCCGCGCCGAGCGCAGGCAGCGCGCCGAGGAGTTGCTCGAGGTGGTCCGGCTCAAGGGCTTCGGCCACAAGCGCCCGCATGAGCTCTCCGGCGGAATGCGCCAGCGGGTCGCGCTCGCCCGGTCCCTGGCCCAGAACGCCGACGTCCTGCTGATGGACGAGCCGTTCGGCGCCCTGGACGCGATGACCCGCGACATCCTGCACGACGAGCTGGAGCGGATCTGGCGCGAGCAGGAACTGACCGTGATCTTCGTGACGCACAACGTGCGCGAGGCCGTCCGCCTCGGCGACCGGGTGGTGCTGCTGAGCAGCCGCCCCGGCCGGGTCATCGAGGACTTCAAGATCACTCACGCGCGCCCCCGGCGCATCGACTCCCCCGAGGTCTCCGGCCAGGCGGCCGAGATCACCGACCGGCTCCGCGCGGAGGTCGCCCGCCATGCAAGCTGAGGTTCCCGCGGCCCCCGACAACCGCACCGCGGCCGACGCCGCCGCCGCGGACCGGATCACCGGTCTCGACGTGCTCGAACTCGGCCCCAAGCGCGGCAAGGCCGCCCTCGGCGGCCGGATCTGGCGCAGCGCCTGGCCCAAGCTGCTGGCCATCGCGATCGTCATCCTGGCGTGGCAGACCGTGGTCTGGGCACAGTGGAAGCCCGAGTACGTGCTGCCCGGCCCGGCCACCGTCTTCGGCGACCTGGGCAGCCTGATCACCACCGGCGACTTCTGGGACGGCGTCCGCCTGACCATGCTCCGGGCGATCACCGGCTTCGCGCTGGCGGTGCTGATCGGCACGGTCATCGGCGCCGCGGTCTCCCGGTTCGCCCCGCTGCGGGCCGCCATCGGCTCGCTGATCACCGGCCTGCAGACGATGCCGTCGATCATGTGGTTCCCGCTGGCCATCCTGCTGTTCCAGATCAGCGAGAGCGCCATCATGTTCGTGGTCGTCATCGGCGCGGCGCCGTCGGTGGCGAACGGCCTGATCAGCGGCATCGACTACGTGCCGCGGACCTGGCTGCGGGTCGGCCAGGTGCTCGGCATGAAGGGCTTCGCCAAGTACCGCTACCTGATCCTGCCCGCGTCGCTGCCGTCGTTCATCTCCGGCCTCAAGCAGGGCTGGGCGTTCTCCTGGCGCAGCCTGATGGCCGGCGAGCTGCTGGTGATCGTGCCGGGCGCGCTCTCCATCGGGGTACGGATGCAGCAGGCTCGCGACCTCAGCGAGTCCAGCCTGGTCATCTCGTTCATCATCGTGGTGCTGGTGATCGGCATCCTGATCGACGTGCTCTTCAACGCCGCCGACAACGCGCTGCGTAAGCGCTGGGGCCTGACCGGCAGCTGAGAGGTGCCGCGGTCAGATCGGCCGGACCGACTGCAGCACCTCGTCGATCACGTAGTCGAACTGCTTATGGGTGCCGGGGATCGAGACGTACAGCACCGCCGCGGTCGGCTTGCCGACGTCGATGACCGCCACCGCCGAGAGCTCGTCGGTGGCGGTCAGCCCGGCGGCCTTGAAGTGCAGCCGGAACTCGCTGACCCAGGCCGGCCGCCCGCCGAGCGTGGTCATCTCGTCCCGCAGCGGCTCCACTGTGTTCGGCTGCGGGTAATACTCCGCGCGCACGTCCGCGGCGACCTGCCTGCCCACGCACTTGAGATCGGCGATCACCGCGTCGTTGTCGGCCGCCGGCACCGCCGCCGACAGGATCGAGGCATGGTACGTGCCGCCGATGTACTGCTCCGTCACGAAGTGCTGACCGACGCGGTAGGGCACTCGGAGCGTGCCGGCCCGCCAGGTCGTGTCCCACGGGACCCAGGGCGCGGCGTACTTCTTGTAGGAGATCCCCGCCTCGGGGTCGGTGGTCCGCGCGCCGGCGGCGGCCGGCGGAGCGGCGCTGGGCCGGCCGGTCGGCTCCGCGCTGGGCGCCACGGTCGGCGCCGGGCACATCTGCGCCAGCGGCGGCCGCAGATCGGCCGGGGCGGCGGCCTTGCCACCGAACGGGAGGCCCTCCGAGCTCAGGCCGACGATGAGGAGCACCACCAGGCCGACAACGAGGATCGCGCCGGCGACGCCTCCGAAGATCAACATCTGCCGGCGGCGGCGCTGTGGCCCGTCAGCGACGGGCGGCTCCGGCGGGGCGGGCGGCGGCACCAGCGGGGGCACACCTGGAGCGGTCACCGTGCCCGAACCCCACGCGCCGCCCGGCCGCGACCAGGCGGCAGGGGGCTGCGTGCTCTCGGACATCACCCAAGTGAACACCACCGGGGCGCGTCATGGGTCACCGGCCGAGCGCGGTGCCGGCCTCCGGCGGAAAGGTCTGGATGACCGAGGCACCGGCACCGCCGGACCCGGCCGGGCCATACCAAGGGGCGAAAGCGACCACGAGCACCAGAGCGAGCCCGAAGACGGCCAGTGCGAGCACGATGCCCAGCTCCCGGCGGGCGGACACGGTCTGCATGCGAAAGCCTCCCCAGTGAAGCCAGACCCCTCCCGGGATCCAGCGCAGTCAGTTGTAAGACGCTGCTGAGGCCCAATCGGTTGCATCGCACGCGGGCAAGGTTCACCCAACCCCGGTACCGTAATCGGATGGAAATCGTTTATCCCCCCGTCGTCGGCGTCGCCAAGACGATGTTCCGCGTCCTTGACCTGCGGATTCAGATCGAAGGCGCGGAGCACATCCCCGCCACGGGCGGAGCCGTACTGGCGAGCAACCACGTCAGTTATCTCGATTTCATCTTCTGCGGTCTCGGCACCCAGCCGGCCAAGCGTCTGGTCCGGTTCATGGCGAAGAAGTCGGTCTTCACCCATAAGGTGAGCGGACCGCTGATGCGCGGCATGCACCACATTCCGGTGGATCGCAAAGCGGGCAATGCGGCCTTTCACGAGGCCGAGACGGCACTTAAGGAGGGCGAGGTGGTCGGCGTCTTTCCGGAGGCGACGATCAGCGAGTCCTTCACGGTGAAGGCGCTGAAGTCGGGCGCCGCCCGGCTGGCCGAGGCGGCCGGGGTGCCGCTGATCCCGATGGCGGTCTGGGGGCCGCACCGGCTCTGGACCAAGGGCCGCAAGAAAGAGCTGACCAAGCGGCACGTGCCGGTCATCATCAAGATCGGCGAGCCGATCCGGGCGGCGATCGGCGCCACCGCGGAGGCGACGACGCTGGTCCTGCGCCAGCGGCTGAGCGTGCTGCTGGACGCGGCGCAGCGGGAATATCCGGACAAGCCGTCCGGACCGGACGACACCTGGTGGCTGCCGGCCCACCTGGGCGGCACGGCGCCGCGGCCGGAGGAGATCGGCGACGCCGCCCC
>NZ_QHHV01000102.1:0-18404 GCF_003947245.1 Actinoplanes sp. ATCC 53533
ACCCGCCAGAACGGCCACGACGCCATCGTGGTCCGCTTCCCGACCAGCACCTGCAGTATCTGCCCGGCCCGCACCGCGTGCACCCGCTCGCAGCGCTCCGGCCGACAGTTGACGCTGCAACCCCGCCACCTGCACGACACCCTGCGCCAGGCCCGCGCCGAGCAACAAACCCCGGCGTGGAAACACACCTACCGCGCCCGCGCCGGGATCGAAGCCACCATCCACCAAACCACCGCCGTCACCGGCATCCACCAAGCCCGCTACACCGGCCTGAGCAAAGTCACCCTCGAACACACCTTCGCCGCGACCGCGATCAACCTCATCCGCCTGAACGCCTGGTGGACCAACACACCCCTCCAACGCACCCGAACCACCCACCTGAACAAACTCGACCTCACCCTCGCCGCGTAGACAGAATTAGGCAACAGGGTCGGGAAGCAGAGCAAAGGAGCATCCACCGACACCCCGCCGGCCGAAACAAACGCCGTAGCAGTACTAAGGAGTGGGACCGGATGCTCAGGATGTGGCCGACGAGCGGGGGTTGGCTCAGCGGGCGGGTCAGCTGAGCAGCTTGCGGTGGTCCCAGCTCGCCACCCGCAGCGGTTGGACCAGGTAGGCGGTGCGTTTGGGTGCGGCATGCGTCACGTACGCCTCCAGTGCTTCGGTGGGCACGTCGGGCAGGCGGGCCGCGATGAGCCGGCCGACCTCGGTCACCCCGGCGAGATCGTCGATCTGCTGGACCTCGCCGGCGACCTGCACCCCGCGCAGGGCGAAGTAATCCTCGCCGTCCTCGACCAGGCAGGTGACCCGTGGATCGCGCGCCAGGTTGTGCGCCTTGCGCGAGGAGCGGTAGGTCCAGAACGCGATCCGGCCGTCCGACAGACCGTAGAACATGGTGACCAGGTGTGGCGTGCCGTCGGGGTTGATGGTCGCGAGCTGCACCTTTCGGCCGTCCGCGAGAAACGCGGTCACCTCGTCCTCGCCCATCGCCGCCGCGGCCCGCTGGTTCATCGCTCGGCCTCGCCGAAGGTGGCCGCGGCCAGCGGCAGTGTCTGCTCGCAGACGAAGCCCGGCTGGGGCGGATCGTCGGTGAACACCGGGCCCAGCGCGGCATCCAGCTCGGGCACCGTCCACTCTCCGGTAGTGGCGTGGAAGGCCGCCCGGACCGTGGGCGGCCCGAGCAGCGCCACCACGTCGCTGTGCACGACGAACACCTCGCCGGTGATGCGCTCGCCGGCCGGGCCGGCCAGGTAGGTCACCAGCGGGGTGACCCGCTCCGGGGCCAGCGGATCCGGCCCGTCGGGTGCCGGGCCCATCAGTTCCCCGGTCATCGCGGTGCGGGCCCGCGGGCAGACCGCGTTGGCGCGCACCCCGTAGCGGCCGCAGCCGCGCGCGGTGGCCAGCGTCAGCGCGACGATGCCACCCTTGGCGGCGGCGTAGTTGGGCTGCCCGGCCGAGCCGAGCAGGAACGCCTCCGAGCTGGTGTTGACGATCCTGGCGTACACCGGCTCGCCGGCCGCCTTGCTCCGTTCCCGCCAGTGCGCCGTGGCGAACCGGGTGGTGACGAAATGGCCGCGCAGGTGCACCCGGATGACCGTGTCCCATTCCTGCTCGGACATCGAGAAGACCATCCGGTCGCGCAGCACGCCGGCGTTGTTGACCAGGATGTCGAGCCCGCCGAACGCCTCCACCGCCCGCTCGACCAGGGCCTGGCCGGTCGACCACTCGGCGACGTCGCCGGGGCAGACGACCGCCTCGCCCCCGGCGGCCCGGATCCGGTCGGCGACGCCGTCGAGCGCCGCGCCGGGCAGATCGTTGAGCACCAGCCGGCAGCCGGCGGCGGCGAGGGCGAGTGCCTCGGCCGCCCCGAGCCCCTGGCCCGCGCCGGTGACCGCGGCGACCCGGCCGGAGAGCAGTCGATCGGCGTCCATCACAGGCCCCCTGCGGTCAGTAGCCAGGGCCGCTGAGCAAGCCGCCGTCGGCGACGAACTCGGCCCCGGTGGTGTACGAGGACTCATCCGAGGCGAGGAACGCGACCAGGCGGGAGATCTCCACCGGCTCGGCGAACCGCCCGATCGGCAGCGACTTGATGAACGCGGTCGGATCCACGTCGGTCATGGACTGCGCGGCGGACAGGGACATCGAGGTCAGCACCCCGCCGGGATGCACGGAGTTGACCCGGATGCCGGCCGCGCCGAGCTCCTGCGCCGCGGACCGGGTGAGGCCGCGGACGCCGAACTTGCTGGCGCTGTATGCCGACAGGCCGGCGGCGCCGGCGAAGCCCTCGATGGACGAGATGTTGACGATCGACCCGCCGCCGCCCTCGGTCATCGGGGCGACCACCTGCCGGATGCCGAGCCAGCAGCCGACCAGGTTGACCTCGAGCACCTGCCGGAAGTCGGCCGGCGCCATCTCGGCGATCGGCGCGTGCCGGAGGATGCCGGCGTTGTTCACCAGCACGTCGATGCGCCCGAAGGCCTCCACCGTGGCGTGCACGGCGGCCGCCCAGTCGTCCTCGCTGGTCACGTCGTGGTGCACGAAGCGGCACCGCTGCTCGCCGAGCCCGGCGGCGACGGCATGGCCCTTGTCGTCGAGCACGTCACCGATGACCACCCTGGCTCCCTCGGCGGCGAAGTGCCGGGCGTGCGCCTTGCCCATGCCCCGCGCGCCGCCGGTGATCAGTGCCACCTTGCCGTCCAGTCGCCCCATCACAACCTCCCGGCATCTCAACCAAACGCTTGCTTGGTACCGTACCGCAACTCGCGCCGGTGTCGAGCCGGACAGCGGTCACTCCGGTGCGCGCGCGGTGATCCCGTCGAAGAGCAGGCCGAGCAGGCCGTCGATGATCTGGTCGGTGCTCCAGCCCGTGCCCCGGCCCTGCCGCCACGAGGTGGGTATCCACAGGATGTCGCGGAGCAGCCGGTAGATCAGGCGGGCGTCCAGGTCGGCGCGGAACTGGCCGGTCTGCTTGCCCCGCTCCAGCTGCGCCGTCCAGGTCTGCTCGATCTCCTTCATCGCCTTGCGCAGATAGCCGAAGCGGGGCTGGGCGCTGAAGTAGGGCCAGTCGTTCTGCAGCATGGTGAGGGCGGCGCGGTGCCGGCTGAGGGTGGCCGTGCTCGACCGCACGATCTGCTCGATGGCGGCGCGCGGGTCGTCGGTGTCGCGCACCGCTTGCCGGTAGCCGGTCAGCACGTCGTCGAGGAACGCGCTGAGGATCTCGTCGCCGATCGACTCCTTGGAGTCGAAGTGGTGGTACAGGCTGCCGGACAGGATGCCGGCGGCGTCGGCGATCTCCCGCACGGTCGTGCCGCGGAAGCCCTTCTCGGCGAACAGGTCGCCGGCCAGCCGCACCAGATGCGCCCGGCGTTCCGAGGGCAGCGCGGTGGCGCCGGACCGGGTGGCCTTCTTCGAGGTCGTCACCTGCCCGAGTATGGCGGCCCAGCACGCCAGTTGCCCAATCGCTTGCTCGGTAGGTCGCCGGCCGATAGCGTAGAACACGTTCTAATTCTTCAGGGGGTGGCGGGATGCGCGCGGCGGTTCTCCACACGATCGGCGATGAGAAGTTCGACATCCGTGACGACGTGACGGTCATCGGCCCGGCGGCGGGGGAGGTGCACATCCGGGTCCGGGCGGCCGGTGTCTGCCACTCCGATCTGTCCGCCCGCGACGGCGGCCTGCCGCAGCCGGTGCCGGCCGTGCTCGGGCATGAGGCGGCCGGCGACGTGCTCGCCGTCGGTGCGGGCGTGGACGATCTGGCCCCCGGCGACCGGGTGGCCGTCAACTGGCTGCCGGCCTGCGGCACCTGCTCGTTCTGCCGGCGCGGCGAGCAGCACCTGTGCATGACGCACGTGGTGACCGGCTACGTGATGCCGCGCTTCATGGCCGGCGACCTCCCGGTCTTCGGGATGGCCGGCTGCGGTGCCTTCGCCGAGGAGATGGTGCTGCCCCGGGCGGGGGTGGTCCCGGTGGGCGCCGACGTTCCGTACGAGGTGGCGGCGCTCGTCGGCTGTGGCGTGATGACCGGCGTGGGCGCGGTGATCAACACTGCGGCCGTCCGTCCCGGTGAGACGGTCGTGATCATCGGCTGCGGCGGCGTGGGCATCGCCGCCGTCCAGGGTGCCCGGCTCTCGGGGGCGGCGGTCATCGTGGCGGTCGACACCGTGGCGGCCAAGCTGGAGGTGGCCCGGCGGTTCGGCGCCACGCACGCGGTCACCCCCGACGAGCTCAGCGACCTGTCCGTGGAGCTGACCGGCGGCGAGGGCTTCGACTACGCGTTCGACGTCGTGGCCGTGCCGTCGACGCTGCGCACGGCCTGGGCCGCGGCCCGTCGCGGCGGGACCGTGGTGGTGGTCGGCGCCGGCCGGGCCGACCAGCAGGTCGAGTTCAGCCCGTTCGAGCTGCTCTTCGAGGGCAAGCGCATCGTGCCCTCGCTGTACGGCTCGGGCGATCCGCAGCGCGACTTCGGCCGGCTGCTCTCCCTGTGGCGGGCCGGCCGGCTCGACATCGAGGGCATGGTCAGCCGCCGGTTGCGGCTCGACCAGCTGGGCGACGCCCTGGCCACGCTCGGCGCCGGCGACGTCATCCGCCAGGTGATCATCCACGGCGACGGCAGCTGAGCCGATGCGCCTGGGCATCCAGCTCGGTTATCGCGGCGAGGGCTTCGCGGACGCGGTCGACGAGGTGGTCGAATACGAGGCTGTCGGCGCTGAGCTGGTCGTGGTGCCGGAGGCCTACAGCTTCGACGCGGTCAGCCAGCTCGGCTACCTCGCCGCCCGGACCACGCGCCTGCGGATCGCCTCCGGCGTCATGCAGCTCTACAGCCGGACCCCGACGCTGACCGCGATGACCGCGGCCGGGCTCGACTACGTGTCCGGCGGCCGGTTCGCGCTCGGCCTCGGGGTGTCCGGCCCGCAGGTGGTCGAGGGCTTCCACGGGGTCGCCTACGACGCGCCGCTGGCCCGCACCCGCGAGGTGGTCGAGATCTGCCGGCGCGTCTGGCGCCGGGAGACCCTGGTCTTCTCCGGCGACCACTACCGGATCCCGCTGCCGCCCGGCGAGGGGACCGGGCTGGGCAGGCCGCTGAAGCTCATCAACCATCCGGTGCGGCCGCGCATCCCGATCCTGCTGGCGGCCATGGGCCCCCGCAACGTGGCGCTGGCCGCCGAGATCGCCGAGGGCTGGCAGGCGCTGTTCCTCGATCCCCGCGCGGCCGGCCGGGTGTTCGGCGAGTCGCTCGCCGAGGGCCGGTCCCGCCGCAAACCGGAGCTGGGGCCGCTGGACATCAGCGTGCCGGTCCCGTTCGCCCTCGCGGAGCCGGCGCCGTCCCTCCTGGATCCGCACCGCGCGCAGCTGGCGCTCTACCTCGGCGGGATGGGCGCCCGCGGCCGGAACTTCTCCAACGACCTGATCCGCCGCTACGGCTACCCGCGGGAGGCGGAGGTCATCCAGGAGCTGTATCTGTCCGGCCGGCGGGCCGAGGCGGCCGCCGCCGTCCCGGACGACCTGGTCACCTCGACCTCGCTGGTGGGCCGGCCCGACGAGATCCGCCGCCGGCTGGCCGGGCTCGCCGCCGCCGGCGTCACCACCGTGCTGGTGTCGCCGCTGGCGGCCACCCGCGCGGAGCGGGTCAGGGACGTGGGCGAGCTGCGCAGCCTCGTCGACGAGCTCGGTCCGGCGACGGGCTGAACGGGACGTCGGCCGCCGGTCCGCCCGCCTACGAATTCCAAAGAACGATCACAGGTCTCTCATAGCGGTCGATGGTCTTCTTCCTGCACCCCAAGATGCAGGAGGTCAACGGTGCGAGAGCCGGGAAATGATGACAACGCGGCCTATGTGCGCGAGGTGCACGACAAGGGACTGCGGTTTGATCTCGGGACGATGTCGCGGCGGCGGATGCTCGCGGCCGTCGGCGGTGCGGGCGCGGTCGCGCTGGTCGGCGGCACGATCATGTCCGGTACGGCGCACGCGGCGACGGTGGCCGAGGTGGCGTCCGAGACCGCCGGTCCCTACCCCGCGGACGGCTCCAACGGTCCCGACGTACGGACCCTCGACGGCATCGTGCGCAGTGACATCCGCACCTCGTTCGGCGATTCGTCGGGCACGGCCGAGGGCGTGCCGCTCACGTTCTCGCTGGTGGTGCTCGATCTCGACGGCGCACCGATAGTGGGCGCGGCCGTCTATGCCTGGCACTGCGACCGGGACGGCAACTACTCGCTCTACTCCAGCGGCATCACCGACCAGAACTACCTGCGCGGCATCCAGGTCACCGACGCCACCGGCACCGTCACGTTCACCAGCATCTTCCCGGGCTGTTACCTGGGGCGCTGGCCGCACATCCACTTCGAGGTCTACTCGTCGCTGGCCACCGCGACCAGCGGGGACGGCCCGATCGTCAAGACCTCCCAGATCGCGCTCCCGGAGGACGCTTCGGCCCTGGTGTACGCCGTCGACGGCTACAGCCAGAGCGTCTCCAACCTGAGCCAGATCACCCTCGCCACCGACAACGTCTTCGGCGAGGACTCCGCCGCCACCGAACTCGCGACCGCGACCGGCGACGTCACCAACGGCTTCACCGCGACCCTGACCATCGGCGTCGACCCGGCGGGTGTGGAAGAGGGCGGCGGCGGCACGCCTCCCTCGGGTGCTCCACCCTCGGGTGCGGCACCGTCGGGGACTCCCTCCGCCACCGCGACCGCCACTGCCACCGCGACGGCCAGCGCCACGGCGACCGCCAGCGCCACGGTGAAACCGTCGGCTTCCCGGGCCACGCCCACCTCGCCGAAGCACGCGGCTCAGCCGAAGAAGAAGCGCAGGCACTGGTGGTGGCCGTTCTAGACCTTACTGATCGAAAAATGCGGGGCGCACGCCAGCCAGGCGTGCGCCCCGCGCCGGGTAGAGATCGCCCCGGCCGGGTGACCGTCCGCGCGTCCGGCGGGGCCACTCCGGTGCGGGCGGCGATCGTACGGTCATGCACAAAATCGCGGTCACCGCTCTCGCCTGCCTGACGCTCGCCGCCGGGGCCGCCCCGGCGGGCGCGGCCCCGGTGACCGGGCCCGACGCCGCCGGAGCCGCCCGGCTGCGGATCGCCTGGCGCGCCGGTCCCGCAGCGGGCAGCATCGCGACCGCCCCGGTCTATCTGGCCGGCTCGACCTATCACCTGGAGAGCGTCGCCGACCCCGCCGAGGTTCGCGCGCTCGTCCGGGTCGTGCGCCGGGATGCCGGCACCGGGCGGCGCCTGCCGTTCGGCACGCCGGCGATCGAGTCGATCGCCGGCTACCGGCCGGTCGCGGACGGGCGCACCCTCTTCGTCACCACGTTCCGCGAGCAGGCGCACGTCTGGGCCTTCCACCCGGACGGCCGGGTGCGGTGGAGCCGGGACCAGCCCGGTGAGCGGTTCCCGCACCCGCCGATGCTGGCCGGGCCCTATCTGATCACAGTGTCCCGCTCGGGGTGCGCGGTCGAGTGCGAGCACACCACCGTCTTCGCCTGGCGGGCGAACGACGGCAGCCCGGCCTGGTCGTACCGGTTACCCGGCGGATACGTGCAGGCCGCCACGACCGCCGGGTACGCGGCCGTGCGGATCACCACGGGCGGCAAGAGCACGCTGACGGTCCTCGACACCGCCACGGGCGGTCCGTTGTGGTCGCGGTCCGTCGGCGGCGGCTCCGGCATCGCGGTGGACGGGACGCACGCGTACGTCGCGGACGGGTCGCTGCGGGCCTATGGGATCAGGGACGGCGCCCCCGGGTGGTCCGGCGAGGACGCCGGGTACACCGCCGCGTACGCCGGCAGGCACGGGATCCTCGTCACGGCGGGCCGGCGGTACGCGGCCTACGACGTGACCGGCCGCCGTCGCTGGTGGAGCGGCATCCGGCCGCGAGGAACGCTGACCGTCGACGGCGGCATCGTCTACTTCCAGCAGTCTCCCAGCCGTCAGGGCGCCGGCCCGGCGTACCTGGTGGCCGCGCGCGCCTCGAGCGGCGCCGTGCTGAGCCGGGTGCGGATCTGGGACCGGGTCAGCGTCGGCGAGGTCGCGGTCGGCGGCGGGCGGGTCTTCACCAAGGCCCTGCTGGCGGAGGTCGTCGCCTTCGCCCCGGCCCGCCCGCATTGAAGATCAAGAATGCCATAAGGGCGGTCCGACCTGCGGAAACGGGCATGCCGGCCGATTTCCGGGGCGTTTCGCCGGGGTGACCCCCGGGTCACGACGGATCCGGACTTTAAGGTTTGGGTCCTTTACTTTTGTCAATGGGATACATAGATTGCTCTCATTCGACGAAAGTCGTGAGGGTTGCCGAGAAAAGCGCGATCCCGCAGTGGACACTTCTCGATCTTCAACGCCCATTTCCCGGTCGCGGCATCGCTCGCAGGTGGACGGAGACGCATGGACGACAACGTTGTCAGGTGGCCTCGCAAGAACTTCTCCCGGCGTTCGCTGATGGTCGGTGGCGCCCTGGGTCTGACGTCGGCGGCCGGGGCGACGGCCGCCCTGCGCGGTGAGCCGGCCCGGGCCGCGGCCGGGGCGACCCGCAAGGTCACGATCTACGCGGAGGCGTTGCCGGGCGGCCTTTTCGGCTACGGGCTGGAGCCCGGCAAGGCTACCGTGCCGGGCCCGGTGCTGGAGATGTGGGAGGGCGACACCCTCGAGATCACCCTGGTCAACACGACGACCCAGCGCCTGTCCATCCACCCGCACGGGGTGGACTACAGCACGACCTCCGACGGCAGCCCGCTCAACGCGTCGTTCAACAACCCCGGGGAGACCCGCACCTACGTGTGGCGGTCCCGGGAGATGTTCGCCGCCGAGGGCCGCCGCTTCATGCCCGGCAGCGCCGGCTACTGGCACTACCACGACCACGCGATGGGCACCGACCACGGCACCGGCGGGATCGCCAAGGGCCTGTACGGCGCCCTGATCGTCCGGCGCCGCGGCGACATCCTGCCGGAGAAGCAGTTCACCGTGGTCTTCAACGACATGATGATCAATAACAAGATGGCGCCGGATACGCCGATGTTCGAAGCGAATCTCGGGCAGCGGGTCGAATGGCTCGCCATCGGGCACGGTGGCACCTTCCACACGTTCCATCTGCACGCGCATCGCTGGGCCGACAACCGCACCGGCATGCTCGAAGGCCCCGCGGATCCGAGCCTGGTCATCGACAACAAGGACCTCAATCCGGGCAGTTCCTTCGGCTTCCAGGTGCTGGCGGGGGAGGGGGTCGGGCCCGGCGCCTGGATGTACCACTGCCACGTGCAGTTCCACTCCGACACCGGGATGGCCGGGATCTTCCTGGTCCGCAACGCCGACGGGAGCATGCCTCCCGGTGCCGAGGAGGCCATCCACCGTTTTCAGGGCCACGTCCACAGTGCGCAGCACGGCTGACGAGCGAAAGGGCTTGGGATGAGACGAGGACAAATACTGCGAGGGGCGCTGGCGGCGGCGGTCGCGGCGCTCATGGTGGGCGGGTCGCCTGCGGTTGTGCGCGCGGCTCCCGCCGTACCGATAAGTGCCGTTGCCGTGGAAGTGCTGGTCTTTCACGGGCCGGTCGCGGAGCAGCAGGATCCGGTCGCCCGCGCCGCCCAGGCGATCAAGGAACTGGGCCAGGCGGACGGCATCACCGTCACCGCGACCAGCGACCCGGCGACGTTCACGCCCGCCAAGCTGGCCCGGTATCGCGCGGTGGTGTTCCTGTCGGCGACCGGCGCCGCGCTCAGCCGGGAGCAGGAAGCGGCCCTGCAGAGCTACGTGAAGGCGGGCAACGGCTTCGTCGGCATCGGCGACGCCGCGAGCGCGCAGCTGGACTCGGCCTGGTTCACCGGGCTCATCGGCACCCGGCCCGCGGGCAGCATCCCGGTGGCGGAGCCGGTCTCGAAGGTGACCGCCAGCGGGGAGAACCCGCCGAGCGAGACCAAGGAGAAGCTGACCGACGGCGACGCGAACACCAAGTGGCTGGTGCGGACGCCGGCCGCCTGGGTCGCCTACGAGCTCGGCAAGCCGACCGCGGTCACCGGCTACGCGCTCACCTCGGCCAACGACTTCGTCGGCCGGGACCCGAAGGACTGGACCCTGCAGGGCTCCGCCGACGGCGCCAGCTGGTCCGATGTGGACAAGCGGGCCGGGCAGACCTTCCCGGAGCGGTTGCAGACCCGCAAGTTCGAGGTCACCGGCGCGAGCGAGTACAAGTTCTACCGCCTGAACATCACCGCCAACAGCGGCGAACCGCTGACCCAGCTCGCCGATCTGCGGCTCTTCTCCGGTGCGACGACGGCGCCGCAGCCGCCGGCCGTCAACGAGGCGGTCGTGGACATCCTCGACCGGCAGCACCCGGCGACGAAGGCGCTGCCGACGACCGTCAAGCGCGCCGACCGCTGGTACAACTGGGATCCGAACCCGGTCGGCACCGTGCACACGGTCGCGCAGGTCGAGGAGCGCTTCTACAACCCCGGCCAGGGCGCCAACGGGCCGTTCCACCCGGTGTCCTGGTGCCGTGACTACGAGGGCGGGCGGTCCTTCTACACCGGCATGGGCCACACCGAGGGCAGCTACGGCGAGAGCGCGTTCCGCGGCCACCTCGCCGGCGCGCTGCGCTGGACCACCGGCGTCGAGCGCGGTGACTGCCAGGCCACCATCGCCGCCAACTACAAGACCGAACGGCTCACCGCCGCCAACAAGACCGGCGAGCTCGACCAGATCGGCGAGCCGCACGGCCTGACCATCGCGCCCGACGGCACCGTCTTCTACGTCGGCAAGGCCGCCTGCCCGACCGGTCCGGTCGTCGACTGGGCGAACCCGAACGTCGGGCTCGGCTGCGGCACCATCCACTCCTACGATCCGGCGAGCAAGCAGGTCAAGCTGCTGACCACGCTGCCGGTGATGGGCAACCGGGGCAGCGGCTCCGAGCTGGTCAAGAACGAGGAGGGCCTGCTCGGCATCGTGCCCGACCCGGCCTTCGCGACCAACGGCTGGCTCTACGTCTACTGGATGCCGCACGACTCGATCGACCGGGAGAAGCGGATCGGTCAGCGCACGGTCTCCCGGCTGACCTACGACAAGGCGACCCGGACGATCGACCTGGCCACCCGCAAGGATCTGCTGAAGTTCCCGGTCCAGATCCACAGCTGCTGCCACGCCGGCGGCGGCATGGCCTTCGACAACAAGGGCAACCTGTACGTGGGCTCGGGCGACAACAACTCGTCCGAGGGCTCCAGCGGTTACTCCGGCAACAACTGGACCGCCGAATACCAGGGTGTCTCGTTCCAGGACGCGCGCCGGACCTCCGGCAACACCAACGACCTCGCCGGCAAGATCATCCGGATTCACCCGGAGGCCGACGGCACGTACACGATCCCGGCCGGGAACCTGTTCCCGCCCGGCACCGACAAGACCCGCCCGGAGATCTACGTGATGGGCGTCCGCAACATCGCGCGGCTCCAGATCGACCCGGAGCGCCAGTGGCTGACCGCCGGCTGGGTCGGCCCGGACGCCTCGTCGCCGAGCCCGACGCTCGGCCCGGCCAAGTACGAGACCGCCACCATCCTCACCTCGGCGGGCAACCAGGGCTGGCCCTACTGCATGGGCAACAGGCAGCCGTACCGGGACCGCAGCAGCACCGACGCCACCGTCCTCACCGGCTGGTACAACTGCGACAACCTCAAGAACTCCTCGCCGCGCAACACCGGGCTGGTCGACATCCCGCCGGCCCGGGACAACATGATCTGGTACTCGCCGGACGGCGGCGGACCGGTCTTCCCGGCCCGGGCCGACGGCAGCGGCATCCCCACCTACGTCCAGGCGGACGCCACCTACACCCAGCCCTATCTGCGGGGCGGTGGGCAGGCCATCATGTCCGGCCCGACCTACCACCGCGACCGGGTGGACACCGCCAGCGGCGTGGCCTGGCCGGCCTACTGGGACGACAAGTGGTTCATCGGTGACGAGTCCAACTCCCAGAACCGCGTCGCGGTCACCGTCGACCCGGCCGGCGTGCCGCAGCAGGCCCCGCCGGTCTTCGGCGAGTCGCTGCGCGCGATCATCCCGGGCGGCAACGGCGACACCCGGCTGCAGAGCTGGATGGACGCCAAGTTCGGCCCGGACGGCGCGCTCTACCTGCTCGACTACGGCGGCGGGTTCTTCTCCCTGCACGCCAACCAGAAGCTGATCCGGATCACCTACTCCGGTGGCGCGCCGACCCCGGCGCCGACCGCGACCTCGGTCGCCGTCCAGAACAAGCCGCTGACCGTCGCCTTCAACGGGTCTCGCTCCGGGGGAATCTCCTACCGCTGGGAGTTCGGTGACGGCGGCACGTCGACCGAGGCGAACCCGCGCCACACGTACGCCGTGGTCGGCAAGTACACCGCGAAGCTGACGATCACCTACGCCGACGGCGAGACGGCGACGACGCAGACGGCCGTGACGGTCGGGTGTGCGACGCCGGACGCGCGGACCACGGTGTGGGTGGACGAGACCGACACCGGGGTGCCGAACCGGACGGTCGGTGAGGGCTGCACGATCAACGATCTCATCGACGACGAGAGCAGCTGGGCGGACCACGACAGCTTCGTGCGGCACGTCACGGCGGTCACCCGTACGCTCTCGCTCAGCGCCCGCGAAGCCGGCGCCCTGACCAGGGCGGCCGCCGGATCGGCCGTCGGCCGGGCCGGGCACAAGGGTTACGAGCCGCTGTTCGACGGCACCGCCGAGTCCCTGCTCGGCTGGGAACAGGCGCCCTCCGGCCAGTTCGTCCTCCAGCCGGACGGCTCCCTGCGCGCCACCGGCGGCCTGGGCATGCTCTGGCACACCAAGCAGGTCGGGGACTTCTCGCTGAAGCTCCAGTTCCGCGACGGCGCACCGGGGACGGCCCGGGCCAACAGCGGCGTCTTCACCCGCTTCCCGGACCCACGGATCCCGCTCGCCGAGCGCCCGCCGGGCAGTTGCGGCACCACCGGCTCGGCGCGGACGTCGCAGGCGTGGGTGGCCATCTACTGCGGGCACGAGGTGCAGCTGTACGACGGCGACACCGGTGAGGTGCAGAAGACCGGCTCGATCTACAACTTCGACCTGAACACGCTCGCCGAGGCTCGGGTCACCCCGAAGAACGTGTGGAACAGCTACGAGATCCGGGTCGTCGGCCAGCACTACACGATCCTGCGCAACGGCGTGGTCATCAACGAGTTCGACAACACGCCCGGCAAGCAGTCGTCCCGGGCCGGTGACCCGCCGACCGACCTGCGGCAGTTCGCCAGCGGCTTCATCGGGCTGCAGAACCACAGCGACACCGACCTGATGGACTTCCAGAACATCCGGGTGAGGGCTCTATGATCCGCTTCTTGAGGGTGGCGCTGCTCGGCCTCCTGCTCGTGCTGTCCCCGGTGGTGGCGGCCTCCCCGGCCGCCGCCGCGCAGACCCTGACCTGGACGGCCGACGACGACATCACCCGGTACAAGTCCATCCCCGCCGCGGCCACGGCCGGCGCGACGACGATCGTCTTCGAGAACAGCGCTGCCACCGGCAACACCACCGGCATGCCGCACACGCTGACCTTCGACACCACCACCGACGGCTACAACCACGACGTCAACCTCAACATCCTGGCCAGCCCGTTCGACGTGAACAACGGCCGGCACCAGGCGACCGTCACCCTCACCCCGGGGAAGTACCGCTACTTCTGCTCGATCCCCGGGCACAGCACGATGGTCGGCGAGCTCGTCGTCACCAACGGCGACCCGGACCCGGACACCACCGCGCCCACGGTCTCCGCGCAGGTGTCGGGCGCCCGGAACGCCTCGGGCGACTACCTGGGCACCGCGACGGTGACGGTCTCCGCAGCCGACGCGGGGTCCGGTGTGGACACCGTCGAATACCAGGTCGACGACACCAGCTTCCTGCCGTACACGGCCCCGGTGGCCGTCACCGCGATCGGGGACCACTCGGTGCAGTTCCGCGCCACCGACAAGGCGGGCAACGTCTCGCCGGTCGGCTCGGTGGCCTTCACCGTCGTCGCGCCGAATCCCACGGACACGACGCCACCGACGGTCGCCTCGACGGTGTCGGGCTCGCGGGACACCGCCGGCAACTACATCGGTACGGCGACAGTCACGATCACCGCCACCGACGCGGGATCGGGTGTCGCCCGGATCGAGTACAACGTGGACGGTGGTGCGTTCGCGACCTACACCGCGCCGGTGGTCATCAACACCGTCGGGGCGCACATGGTGCACTTCCGAGCCACGGACGTCGCCGGCAACACCTCGACCGAGCAGATGGCGAGCTTCACCGTGGTCGCCCCGCCCGTCCCGGACACCACACCGCCGACGACCTCCGCCGCCGTGCGCACCGAGGCGGACGGCAGCGCGGTCGTGACGGTCACGGCCACGGACGCCGGCACGGGCGTCGCCTCGATCGAGTACCTGCTCGACTCGGGCGCCTGGACGGCGTACACCGCAGCGGTCTCCGTCCGCGCGCCGGGCGCGCACACCCTGCGCTACCGCGCCACCGACGTCGCGGGGAACGTGGCGGCGGAGAAGACCGTGACGTTCACGGTCGTGCCGCCCACCACCGGCGACTGCCCCGTCCCCGACACCCGCGCCACGGTGATCATCGGTAGCACGGACACCGGCATCGCCAACGCCGACACCGGCAACGGCTGCACGATCAACGACCTGATCGCCGAACACGCCGGCTACCCGACCCACGCGGCCTTCGTCCGGCACGTCGAGACGGTCACCGCGCCGCTGGTCGCCGCCGGCAAACTCACCGCCCGCCAACAGGGAACCATCGTGCGGGCAGCCGCCCGCTCGGACGTCGTCAAGGGAGCACAACGATGAGACGTACCGCCGCGAAGCTGGCCACCGTCACCGCCGTCGTCACCGCCGCGGCGTTGACGATCGCCCCGGGCAGCGCCAGCGCCGACCTGGTCACCCACTGCATCGGCACCGGCGGGGCGGTGATCGTGCCCAACGACCTGCTGGTGCCGGCCGGCCAGTCGTGCGCGCTGACCGGCACGACCATCACCGGCAACGTCAGCGTCGCCGCGGGCGCGAACCTGGTGGTCACCGGCGGCCACATCAGCGGGGAGATCCAGGTCGCCGCGGACGGCTACCTGGACGCCGGCGACACCGACGTCGGCGGCGGCATCGACCTGGCCTCCGGCGGCTACGGCGTGTTCCTCAAGGACACCGGGACCGGGTCGATCACCGTACGGCCCAAGGGATCCGCGACGATCGACAGCTTCCTCTTCGCGGAGAACGCGGGCATCGACGGCACGGTGACCGCGAACGCGGGCGAGGTCCGGCTCGACCTGACCACGGAGGTGACCGGCAACGTCAGCACGACGGGCACCTACTACACCGACGTCCACGACTCCTTCGTCGACGGCACGCTGTCGGTCCTGAACAGCTCGACCGGAAGCGTGGTCTGCGGCAGCGCGGTCCGGGGCCGGGCCACCTTCGCGGGCAACCTCGGCGGGGTGCAACTGGGCCCGAACGGCACGCTCGACGGCTGCGCGTCCGGCGGATACTGGGGACGCGACGTCAGCATCACCAACACCCGGGGCGGGGTGACCGTCGACGACAACATCATCGACGGCAAGCTGACGACGACGGCCAACACGCCGGCGGCCCGGGTGGCGGCGAACAACCGCATCCGCGGCGGGGTGGCGGGGGAGCAGGGAGCGGCGGCGTCGGCGCGTGCCCTGGCCCGGGCCGCGGTCGCGGAGCGCGAGGCCAAGAGCGAGCAGCGGGCCGAGGTGCGGACCTCTGCCGCGGTCCAGGAAGCGGATGCCGCGGGAGACGCTGGGCTCTGAACGGCAGCCGGGCCGGGGATCGTCTGATCCCCGGCCCGGCCGGTCATTGCCGCAACAGGTCAGCTACTCACGCGGATGCCTTGATCGTCCGGAGGTCTGTCGTCAGCACGACCGTCGCCGGCCCGCCGAACGTGGTGGTCGAGTGGTAGATCCGGGTCGACCCGTCGGATCCGGCGACCGCCCACATGTCGGGCACCCGGTCGCCGTTCGTGTCCGGAACGCCGATGACCGCCAGGACGCCGGTCGCGCTCCAGCCAGTCCCGAACTGGACGTCGCCGGATCGGGAGGCGGCGGCCGTCTTGAGCGAGTCGAGGTTGACGCTGCCCGCGACCGTCCCCGGCTTGCCGTGCCGCAGGGACATGATGCCGGTGTCGAGGTGCCGCCAGGTCAGGTCGGGGGTGCCGTCCAGGTCGATGTCGGCCATGTTGACGATCTCGCCGCGGCCCCAGGCGGTGCCTTCCATCAGGGTCGCCTGCTGGAAGCTGCCGCCGGTGTAGCCGCTCAGCACCCAGAAGGCCGTGCCGGCCCGGATGGCCAGGTCGGGAAGCTTGTCACCGGTGATGTCACCGATCGCCTTGATCTGGGTCCAGGTCGACGAGGCGGGCGCGTTCGACGGCAGGAGCACCCGCAGCCGGTGGTCGACGTTGAAGCTGCCGTACCCGTCGCCGGGGTAGAGCCAGAAGCCACCGTCGGGGGTGCGGGTGAACAGGTCGGTGGTGCCGTCACCCGGGTAGACGTCGCCGTACTTGGCGATCAGGGCCGCCTTGCCGGTGGCCGGGTCGAACCAGTGGCCCGCCGGATCGAGCGCGCCGCCAGTGCGGTACGAGGCGACGAGGTCGCCGTACAGATCGCCCTTGTCGTCGCCGGGCAGGTAGCGCAGCCGGCCGGAACCGTCCACGACGAGCAGGTCGGCGCGGCCGTCACCACCGATGTCGCCGGGCCCGTCGGCGATGTCGCGCGGCGGCACGTAGAACGTGTAGCGGGTGGGCTCGCTGCGGTTGCCGGCGGCGTCCAGGGCGTACACGACCAGCGTGTTGGGTCCCGAGTGCCGGGGCGCCAGGGCCGTCACCGTGTAGCTGCCGGTGGTGGTGGCGACGGTGGTGACAGGGGCGATCCCACCGAAGGTGTACTCGAACTTCTTGGCGTCCGTCGCCGTGAAGGTGACCGGGCCGGTCGCGCCGAACTTCACCGTCGCCCACGTCGCGCCGTCCGGGGTGGCCTCCAGCCAGACGCCGCTGGTCACCTCCGGCGCGGGGGGTTTGGTGGCGTCGATGGTGACCATGCAGTTGTTGGTGCCCGGGGGGAAGTAGGTCGAGTCCGCGCCCGTCGAGTCCTCGGCCTGCACCGCCCACGAGTAGGTCGTCTTGTCGACCAGGGTGCCGGCCGCGATGGTCAGGCTCGCCTTGCCGGTGCTGTCCGTGGTGACCAGGGTGCCCGCGGGCAGGGTCGTGCCGGCCTTCCAGAACTGGAAGCGCAGCCGGGCGAGGTTGCCGTCGGCGTCGGTGGCCTTCGCCGACAACACGATGTTGGTCTTGGCGACCGTGACGCCCACCGCACCGACGGGACCGGTTACACAGGCACCGCCCGGAGCGGAGACGCCACCGGTCGGCTCCGCCGGGGGAGTGTTGTAAGTGGCCTCCAGCACCGCGGTGGTGGCCGCGAACTTGCGCCAGGTGAAGGTGTCGCCCTCGCTCGTGGCCTTCATGCCGAGCGTGAGGTTCGTCGCGCCGGTCCCGGCCGCGGTCTGGGCCGAGTTCTGGATGTTGAACACGACGTAGTCGTCGCCGCAGGCACTGCCGTAGCCGAAGGCGAAGCTCTTCTTCTGCTGAAGCGTCTTCCAAGTGGGTTGCTTGTTCCACGTGGTGCCGGAGGAGATGGCGCCGGTGTCGAAGAGCTGGAACTCACGGGCGCTGCACGACCAGGAGTGGTTGTTGAGCACCTTGAAGGTGGCGGCGCTGACCGTCGCGTTCTTGATGTTCTTGAAGCCCATCCGCCAGAACGAGCGGGTCAGGCCGCCGTTCTCGCTCTCGTAGCCCACCCGGGCGTCGGTGGTGCCGCCGTTGTAGCTGGTGCCGTTCATGAAGTTGCTGTTCGCGTTCTGCTTGTGCACGAACGTCCAGGCCTGCTCGCCGGCGTTGATGGGCGGGTCGAGGAAGACCGGGAAGCGCACGCCGGCGTCGGTGAGCAGGCCGGTGGCGGCCGCGTCCAGGTGCAGGCGGGCGGTGCCGGTGCCGTCACCGTCGAGGCGCGTGGGCATGGGCGCCTGGCGCGAGCCCGGCTCGAAGCCGCTCAGACCGGACAGCTTCAGCACGTCCGCGGTGGTGGCCACCGAGGTGCGCGGGCCCTCGGGCGACTCGGGATCCTTGCCGGAGGAGTCCCAGGCGAACGGGGTGGGGATCGAGCCGATCTCCGCCTTGGTCTTCGCGTCCAGGATCCGCACTCCGCCGGTGGTGGCGTTGCGGCGGAACACCGCGCCCGCCGACCGCAATCCGTAGCTCAGCGAGGCGAGGTCCTTGTTGGCCGCGGCCGCGCGGGTCTTCACGATCAGCAACTGGCCGAAGCCGCCCTCCTGGCGGACGACCAGGAGCAGGTCCACCCCGGGCAGCA
>NZ_QHHV01000103.1:0-91802 GCF_003947245.1 Actinoplanes sp. ATCC 53533
TGGTCGGCACGGACGGCGCGGGAAAGTCCACCGTCGCCGACGGCCTGCACGACCGGTTGCGCGGCTACGGCATCTCCACCAGCGCGGCGTACTTCGGCATGGCGCGCGGCAATCTTCCCGGCGTCGCCCTGGCCCGGCGCGTGTGGGGAGTCGGCGCCACCACCCCGCCGGCTTCGCCCGCCCGGATCCCCGACCCGGGCGGGGCGGCCGTTGTGCCGGCGGCTGACCACCCCCGGGCGCGGCGGGTCGCCGCCTGGTTCTACGCCGGTGAGTATCTCTGGCGCTACCTGCGCACCGTGGCGCCGGCGCTGGCCCGGCGCCGCGTCGTCATCGCCGACCGCTGGGTGTACGACCTGCGCGAGTCGCCGTGGCCCGGCTCGCGGGCCGCCCGGGCCGCCGAGTTCCTGGTGCCGGCGCCCGACCTCCTGGTGCTTCCGGACGCCCCGCCCGAGCTCATCCACGCCCGCAAGCCCGAACGCGGCCTCGCCGAGCAGGCCGCGCAGCAGCTCCGGTTCCGGCGGCTGCTGGCCGAGCACCCGGCCCGGGTGGCCGAGGTCGTCGTGGACACCTCCGGCGCGGCACCCGACCCGCTCGCGCTGCTCGTCGCGGCGGTGGTGCAGGCGGCGCACGGCCCCCGGCGCCGCCGCCGGTGACGCACGCCGCGGGCAAGCCGCACGCCGCGGGCAAGCCGCACGCCGCGGGCAAGCCGCACGCCGCGGGCAAGCCGCACGGCGCGGGTCCGGCGGGCAGGCCGCCGCCGGTGACGCACGCCGCGGGTAAGCCGGGCGCACCGCGGCGGGGGCCGAGACACCGGCGGCTGCCCGGCCTCGACAAGCAGGCGGCCCGGCTGACCGCCGAGTCCGCACTGCTCGGCCTCGTGGCCGGGATGGCCGTGGTCGCGCCCTGGACCCGCGACGGCTATCTACTGCTGCTGGACTGGGTGTCCGGACCGCACCAGGCCATCAACCCCGGCCTGTACGGGCTCGACCCCGCCGCGCTGGACGCGCTGCCGTACCGGCTGGTCACGCACGCCCTGCGCACGGTCGTCGGGTCCGGCGCGACGAGCTGGCTGATGATCCTGCTGTACTTCCCGGTGGCGGCCGGCGGCGTGGCCGCGCTGGTCCGCGGCGGCCGGCTTCGGCGGTACCCGGCGGCGCTTTTCGTCTGCTGCAACCCGTTCGTGGTCGAGCGCATCCAGGCGGGGCACGTGCCGTTCCTCGTGTCGGTCGCCCTGCTGTGCTGGCTGCTCGCCTCGGCGCTGCACGCCCGCCGCCGCGGCCACTGGTTCGCCGCCCGCCCGGCCGGCTGGTACGCGCTGGCCATGGCCGTCGGGCCGCACGCGGCCTGGCTCGGCGGCGCGGGGCTGCTCGCCATCGCGCTGCTGCCCCGCCCGCGGCGCGCCGACCTGGTCCGGACCGCCGGGGTCATCGCCGCCGCCGGCGGCATCTACGCGTACGCCCTGGCGGTGCTGGCCAGCGCGATCCTGACCGTCCGGGTCGGCGAGAACGACCTGCAGGTGTACGCGCCGCACGCCGGGCCCGGTGGCATGCTCGCGACGCTGGTGTCGTTGCGTGGCTTCTGGCGCGGCGCCGCCGACAGCAGCCCGCAGCTCGGCCTGGGCCTGGTGCCGGCCACGCTGATGGCGGTGGCCGCGCTCGCCGGGCTCGTGCGGCTGTGTCGCAGCGACCGCGCGGCCGGGGCGGCCCTGTCGGTGCTGGCGCTGGCCGGGGTGCTGCTCGGCGCCGGCATCCGCGGCCCGCTCGGCGCGGTATACCAGGCCGCCTTCGACGTCGTCCCGCTCTTCGTGGCCATGCGTGAGCAGCAGAAATGGGTGGCGCTGACGATGATCGCCTACGCCGTGGGCATCGGGATGGCGGTCGAGGGCCTGGCCGTCGCGTGCCGCCGTGCCCGCCTGCCCATGCAGCGGCTGACCGCCGCGGGGGCGCTGCTGGCCGTCGGCACCGTCTACGCCGCGGTCGCGCCATCGCTGTTCTGGGGCCTGGGCGGCAGCGTCCGGATCAGCAGCTACCCGGAGTCCTGGTACGCCGCCGACGACATCATGGGTGCCGGCGACGAGGCGGTGCTGTTCCTGCCCTGGCACGAGTACCAGCCGTTCGGGTTCACCGACTCCCGGACCGTCGCCACGCCCGCCGCGGCGTTCTTCCGCCGTCCGGTGCTCAGCAGCGACGCGGTCGAGCTCGGTCCGGTCCGGACGAACTCGGTGTCGCGGCGGATGGCCTACGTGCACCGGCTGCTGGCGGCCGGCGGCGCCGGCGGCCTCGGCCGGCTGGTGGCCCCGCTCGGGGTGCGCTACGTGGCGCTGGCCCGCGACCGGGAGGCCGAGTCGTACGCGTGGCTGAACCGGCAGGACGACCTGACCCCGGTGCTCCGTACCCCGAATCTCGACCTCTACCGGGTCGAGGTGGTCGGCACCGGGCGGGTGGTGTCGGCCCGGACCGGCGACTACGCCGAGGCGGTCGGCTGGGCGGCCCGCGGGGTGCTGGGCTCCGAGGCGGTGCTGGTGGACGGCCCGGACCGGGGTGCGGTTCCCTCGTCGTCGTCCGGGGGGATTCACCGGACGGGCTCGACGAGCTGGCAGGTGCGCCGCGGGGCGCCGGGCTGGGTGGTGATTCCGGAGGAGTGGTCGCCGGGCTGGTCCGCCGGCGGCCTGCCAACGCGGCGCACGGCGGCCGGAACGGTGGCCGTGCGGGTCGGTACCGGGGCGGTGGCGGTGCGGTACACGCCCTGGCGGTGGTTGCGGCTGGGACTGATCACGTCGCTGGTGTCGCTGGCCGTGCTGATCGCCGCCGGCCTGGTGGAGCACCGCCGGGACCTGTCGCAGTGGTGGGCGACCCCGGAGGGGGATGGTGTCCAGGTCAGGCGGCCTCACCGAACGCGCGGAGGGTGCTGAGGGCCTGCGGGCGGACGATGACGGTCACCGGCGCGACGGCCGGACGGTACTGGCCGGTCAGGTTGCGGCCGAAGATGACGAAAGTGTCGCGGATGGTGCGCAGGATGGCCTTGCCGGTCACCGTCGAACCGGCGACCCGCTCGCTGAGCCGCACCGGGGCGGCGACGAAGCCCTGGATGCCGGCGGCCTTGGCGGCGACGAAGAACTCCAGGTCGAAGGCGAAGCGACGCTCGCGCAGCCGGGGCAGCAGGTCGGCGAGCACGTCGCGGCGCAGCACCTTGCAACCGGTCTGGGTGTCGCGCATGCCGAGCACGAACAGCAGCGTCACCAGCGTGGAGTAGAAGGTCGAGACCAGCTTGCGGAACGGCGAGGAGGCGCTCACCGAGGCGGCGTGCCGCTTGTCCGCGTAGACACCGGCGTGCCCGCCGTCCCGGGCCAGCAGCAGGTAGTCGATCAGGTGCTCGGGGTCGATGTCACCGTCGGCGTCGACGAAGCCGACCCAGGAGCCGCGGGCCGCGGCGAAGCCGAGGTGCAGCGCCGCGCCCTTGCCCTGGTTGATCCGGCTGTCGACGACCCGGACCCCGGCGATGCCGTCGAGGCTGCGCTCGGAGCCGTCGGTGGAGCCGTCCGAGACGGCGATGACCTCGAACGCGACGTTCGCGTCGGTCAGGCAGCGGACCAGGCGCTCGACGGTGGGCCGCAGCGCCGCGCCCGGGTTGTAGAACGGGACCACGACGCTGAGCTCGACACCGGCGTCGGCTGGCGACCACAGGCGCGTGGCGTCGTACAGCTTGGCCGGGCTCGAGGGGGCAACGGTTGCGGTGGCGAGCGTCGTGATGGTCATGCCGCTCAGTTCGGCGGCGCACCTCAACGCAACCTCTAGGCCACTTAAAGGCTTCGGCAAGGCTGTCCGCAACCTGGGCCTGGCACTCTGAACGCCATGGGGGGACTTCGTTCGGGCAGGTCAGCGCCGCTGCTGCTGACCGCCGCCGTGCTCGCTGCGGTCGGCTACCCGGGCGCGGCGCTGGCGGACGGGCCCGGCTACGGCGGCACGGCCGACACCCTGACCGTGCAGTGGCAGCAGCCGGAGGGCGCGAGCGCCGAAGGACTGGCCGTCTACGCGCTCGGCTTCCGCGGCGGCTCGCCGGTCAGCCTGCGGGTGGGCTCCGCGCCGACCACGACGGTGAACGCGGACCTGTCCGGCGCCGTCCGGGTGCTCGTGGTGGGCCAGAGCCCGGCCCCGGCCACCCCGGCCAGCACGGCCCCCCTGGCCACCCCAGCCAGCACGGACGCCGCGGTGCTGCCGGTCGAGTACATCTCGAGCGGGCGGTTCGCCTCGGGGATGGTCGTGTCGGCGGTCGGCCGGACCCCCGCCGGGGTGATCCGCAATCTCGTCGGCGCGATCCCGCCGGCCGAGGCCGGCAGGGGGCGCGCAGGACGTGGTGTGGTGGGGAGCCGCCGTGGCGTTGCTCGCCGGGGCCGTCGGCTGGATCCGGCGCCGCGGCGTGGGCCGGGACACGATCCAGCGCTACCGGCACCCGGCCCGCCACCGGGCCTGAGCGGCACGCGAGGGGCCCTCACCCGGGGACGGAGTGCGGGCCTGGGCCATCAAGGCGGACCACCGGCTCGGTGCGCAGGCCGCCCAGCACGTGATCAAGAAGGTCTGCGACGCCTACAAGACCTGAAGGCGAACATCCGGGCTGGGCGCGGTGTCGAGGGTTGGGGCGCAGTCAACCGCCCGCACGCGACCTGACCTCGCAGCCAGCGAGGCAGAGACCTGCAAACCTACCCATTCATGGGTGTTGGGTGGTTGGCGGCTCGAAGCGGTAGCCGACGCCGCGCAGCGTGCGGATGTAGCGGGGAGCCGACGCCGACTCGCCCAGCTTCTTGCGCAGGTTGCCGACGTGCACGTCGATGATGTGGTCGTCGCCGTACCAGTTGTCGCCCCAGACGTCCTCGAGCAGCTGGTTGCGGGTGAACGTGCGGCGGGGCGCGGACGACAGCAGGTCCAGCAGGCCGAACTCGATCTTGGTGAGGTCGAGGACCTGCCCGTCGACGGTCACCTCCCGCACGTCCGGGTCGATGCGCAGCGTGCCGAACTCGCGGATCGCCGCACTCGGGGCCGCCGCCGCGGCCCGGGGGCGCCGTCGCATCGCCTGGATGCGGGCCGCGAGCTCGCGCGGCGAGAAGGGCTTGGTCACGTAGTCGTCGGCGCCGACGGACAGGCCGACGATCTTGTCCACCTCGTCGGTGCGGCCGGTGACCATCACGATGTAGGCGTCGGTGAACTGGCGGATCCGCCGGCACACCTCGATGCCGTCGACGCCCGGCAGGCCGAGGTCGAGGATGGCGATGTCGGGCCGCTCGCGCTGGGCCACCTCGACCGCCGAGATCCCGTCGGTGGCGACCACGACGTCGAAGCCCTCCTTCTCCAGCAGGTGCCGGCAGAGCAGCATGAACTCGGGTGAGTCCTCGACGACGAGCGCGCGTGGCCTGGACACACGACACCTCCGGTTCTCTGCGGGACGACGGGCGGCACCGCTGCGCGGGCCGGATGGGGCGGGGCTGACCCGAGACCTATCGGTCGCCCCGGTTGCCAGTGAAGGACTCGCCGGGCCCCACGCCGCGATCAGTAGGTGATCTGTGCCAGCGCCGGCAGCGGGCCGGGCCGGGCCATGAAGTAGCCCTGGCCGAGCTGAACGCCCAGCGACCGCAGCTTCTCGTGCTCGGCGAGCGTCTCGATGCCCTCGGCGATCAGGGTGGCGCCGATGTCCTGGGCGAAACCGACCAGCGACCGGGCCAGCGCCATCCGGACCGGGTCGACGTCGATGCCCCGGGTCAGCGTGATGTCGAGCTTGATGATGTCCGGGCGCAGCTGCAGGATGTGGCTGAGGCTGGCGAATCCCGCGCCCGCGTCGTCGACCGCGATGAGGATGCCCGCGGCCCGCAGTTCCTCGGTCACCTTGATCAGGGACGGGTAGTCGTGCACCTGGGTGTGCTCGGTCAGCTCGACCGCGATGCCCCGGTCCGCGTGCGCCAGCAGCGTCGCGATGACCCCCGGGGTCAGCAGGGCCTCCACCGACAGGTTGGCGCTCATCCAGGCGCCGGCGGGCATCTCGCCCAGGTGCTCGAACGCCCGCTCCAGCGCGACCAGCTCCAGCTCGACGCCCACCCCGCCGGCCATCGCGGCGGCGAACGCCTCCGCGGGGCCGGGGAAGTGCGACTTGTCGAACCGGGCCAGCGCCTCGTACGCGTTGACGATCCCGTCCTCCAGCCGCACGACCGGCTGGAACATCGGTTGGATCGCCTGGGAGCGGATGATCTCGCGGAGGCTACGCATGGTCGGCAGGGCGGGCATCGTCAGCGTCATGCACCTAGGTTCGGCCGTCACCCTCAAGGCAACCTCTGACCGGCTTCAAAACCAGGGCAAGCCCGAAAAACAATACGATAGCCCCCACACAGACCTGACCCCGGCACGCGTCAGACGCGGCCGGGGTCGTGTGGTGATCAGGGTGAAGTTGTGGGTGCGCGCGGTGGTTCAGACCAGCACGTCGACGCGCTCGCTCTCGCGGGCGCGGTGCAGGCACTCGACGAGCTCGTACGGGTCGACCTCGGTGTCGGCGTCGATGTCGACGAAGCCGATCCAGGCGCCGACCGCGGCGGCGAAGCCGTAGGTCAGGGCCGCGCCCCGGTCGCGGATGTCGGGGTCGCTGCTGACCCAGGTGCCGTGCAGCCCGGTGAGGGTGAGCTCGGAGCCGTCGGTGCAGTCGGCGGCGACGGCGATGACCTGGAACGAGACGTTCTGGGCGTACAGGGCATCGGTGATGCGCTGCACGGTGTGCCGCAGGGCGCTGCCGGGGTTCCGGAACGGGATGATGACCGAGAACTCGACAGTGGGCCGCGGGGTGCCGGCGGCGAAGACGACGGGCGGGTTGGCGATCATGTTCGCGATTGTCATGCCACTATGTTCGGCCCGCATCGTCAACGCAGCTTCAGCCCGAACTCAAGACCGGCGCAAGGCGCCGCGACCCGTCGCCACCTGCGGCGACGTAACCGGACACCGACCCTGAAGGCGGCATCATCCGGGTGATCTCTCCGCGGGGGTACCCCCGGAGTGATACACGGTTTTCACCGTCGTAACACGATCTACGCGCGGAGGTAATGCCTGCTGGGGAGCCTGCTCCCATGGCCGACCCGACCGGGCCGGTGACGCCCGCGGGCGTTTCCGGTCCATATCCCCCTGCCGGCCCGCTGGCCGGCTTCACCATCGCGGTGACCGCCGAGCGGCGCCGCGAGGAGCTGTCCGCCCTGTTCGAACGGCGTGGCGCCAAGGTGATCATCGCTCCCACGATCACGATCGTGCCGCTCGGCGACGATCAGGCGCTGCACGCCGCCACCGAGGCCTGTGTCGGGCTGGCCCCCGACATCGTCGTCGCCACCACCGGGATCGGCTTCCGGGGCTGGCTGGAGGCGGCCGAGGGCTGGGGGATGGGCGACACGCTGCGGGCCGCGCTCAACCGGGCCCGGCTCATCGCCCGCGGCGCCAAGCCGTGCGGGGCGATCCGGGCCGCCGATCTGCGGGAGGACTGGTCCGCCGTCACCGAGTCGTCCGAGGAGATCCTCGAGCGGCTGCTGGAGCAGGGCATCGCCGGGCGCCGCATCGCCGTGCAGCTGCACGGCGGGCCGCAGGCCGAATTCACCGGCGCCCTGCGGGCCGCCGGCGCCGCCGTCGTGGAGATCCCGGTCTATCGCTGGACGCTGCCGCCGGACGTGGCACCGGTACGGCGGCTCGTCGGCCAGCTCACGGCCGGGCAGATCGACGCCGTCACGTTCACCAGCGCTCCCGCCGTGCTGGCGCTGCTGGAGATCGCCGGGGACAGCGCGGGCGAGGTGCTCGAGCAGTTCCGGGGTGACACGATGGCTGCCTGCGTCGGCCCGGTGACCGCCGCCCCGCTCGTCGAGCAGGACGTGCCCGTGGTGACTCCGCACCGGTCCCGGCTGGGCGCCCTGGTCAAGACCGTCACCGACGAGCTGCCGCTCCGGTCGACCCGGCTCGGCGTCGCCGGCACGGTGCTGGAGATCCGCGGTCACGCCGTGCTGATCGACGGCCGGGTGCAGGCGCTCGCCCCGGCCGCGATGGCCATCCTCAGCACGCTGGCCGCCCGGCCCGGCACCGTGGTCTCCAAGGATCGCCTGGCCGCGGCCCTGCCGCGGGGCACCGACGGGCACGCCGTCGACGTCGCGATCGCCCGGCTGCGGACGGCGCTGGGCCCGGCGGGATACATCGAGACCGTGATCAAACGCGGCTACCGGCTGCGCGTCGACGAGCCCGCCGCGTGACCGGCCTGAGCGGCCGGAGCGGCCGGCCACTGGTCTCACAGGGCGCCCGTTCGGCGGCCGGCCAGGCGATCGGCCCGGCGGGTCAGCCGACGGGCCGGGAGGGCAGGCCGCCGGTGCTGCTGGCGGTCGCGCACGGCACCCGTTCGGCGGCCGGCCAGGCGCAGATCCGCGACCTGGTCGACCGGGTCGCCTGCCGGCGTCCCGACCTGGACGTCCGGCTGGCCTACGTGGACGTGCAGCAGCCGCGGGTCGGCGAGGCGATCAGGGGCCTGAACGCGGTCGTCGTGCCGCTGCTGCTGTCGGCCGGCTATCACGTCCGCGTCGACATCGCCGAGGCCGTCGCCGCGAACAACGCCGTCGCCACCGCCCCGCTGGGCCCCGACCCGGCGCTCGTGCGGAGCCTGGAGAGCCGGATCGGCGGAGCGGACGCGGTGGTGCTCGCCGCCGCCGGTTCCTCCGATCCGTCCTGGCGGGCCGACATCGCCACGGTCGCCGCGCGGCTGGGCGCGCACGTGGCCTACGCCTCCGGCACCGAGCTGCGGGTGCCGGACGTGGTGGCCCGGCTGCGTGCCCAGGGCGCCCGGCGGATCACCATCGCGGCGTATCTGCTGGCCGAGGGGCTGTTCTACTCTTCACTGCACCGGGCCGGCGCCGACGTGGTGACGCCGCCGCTGTGCGCGGATCCCGCCGTGGAGGAGCTGGTACTCGCTCGTTACCAGGACCTCACAATGGCTCCGAGCCGGTTGTAGGGATTTCCGAACGCCGTGGCAACCGCAACGGTCTGGTGGGGAAACGGTTACCGGCAAGAGTCATCCACGTGACGGTGACCGAGACGCATTGCCCGTACTGCGCACTGCAGTGCGGCATCTTGCTGACGCCCGGACTGCCGGGTGTCCGCCTCGAGCCCGCCGAGTTCCCGGTCAACCGCGGTGGCCTGTGCGCCAAGGGCTGGACCGCCGCGGAGCTGCTCGACCACCGGGACCGGCTGCTGACCCCCCTGGTCCGTAAGGACGCCGCCGACCGGACCAGCCCGCTGCGCGAGGCCACCTGGGAAGAGGCGTACGAGCGCATCGTCGCCGGCATCCAGCGCAGTCAGCGGGAGTACGGCCCGGACAGCGTGGGCGCGTTCGGCGGCGGCGGCCTGACCAACGAGAAGGCGTACACGCTCGGCAAGTTCGTCCGGGTGGCGCTGCGGTCCGCGTCGATCGACTACAACGGGCGCTTCTGCATGTCCTCGGCCGCCACCGCGTCGAACCGCGCCCTCGGCATCGACCGCGGCCTGCCGTTCCCGCTGGAGGACGTGGCACACGCCCGTACGGTGCTGCTGGTCGGCGCCAACCCGGCCGACGCGATGCCGCCGTCCATGCAGTACCTCGACGCCGGGCGGGCCGAGGGTGCCCGGCACATCGTCGTCGACCCGCGCCGGACGGCGACCGCCGCGGGCGCGTACCGGCATCTGCAACCCCTGCCCGGCACGGACCTGGCGCTGGCCAACGGCCTGTTGCACATCGCGGTCCGGGAGGGCCTGGTCGACGAGGACTACATCCGGGACCGGACCACCGGCTTCGCCGGGGTGCGCGCCTCGGTCGCCTCCTACTGGCCCGAGCGGGTCGAGCGGATGACCGGCGTCAGCGAGGCCGACCTGCACGAGACGGTCCGGCTGCTGGCCACCGAGCGCCCGTCGATGATCCTCACCGCCCGCGGCGCCGAGCAGCACAGCAACGGCACCGACACCGCGCAGGCGTACGTGAACCTGGCCCTGGCCCTGGGCCTGGTGGGCCGGCCGTACTCGGGCTACGGCACCATCACCGGGCAGGGCAACGGCCAGGGCGGCCGCGAGCACGGGCAGAAGGCCGACCAGCTGCCCGGCTACCGGCGCCTCGACGACCCCGCCGCCCGCGCGCACGTCGCCGGCGTCTGGGGGATCGACCCGGACGAGCTGCCGCAGCCCGGCAAGTCCGCCTACGAGATGCTCGACCGCCTCGGCACCGACGGCGGCGTGCGGGCCCTGCTGGTGCTGGCCAGCAACATGGCCGTCTCCGCCCCGCACGCCGGGCACGTCATCGACCGGCTGCGCGCGCTGGACCTGCTGGTCGTCTCCGACATCTTCCTCTCCGAGACCGCGGCGCTGGCCGACGTGGTGCTGCCCACGGCCCAGTTCGCCGAGGAGGAGGGCACGATGACCAACCTGGAGGGCCGGGTCATCCGCCGCAAGATGGCGCTCCCGCCGCCCCCGGACGTCCGCACCGACCTGCAGTTCCTCAGCGGGCTGGCGGACCGGCTCGGCCGCGGGCAGTTCTTCAGCGACGACCCGCGGACGGTCTTCGACGAGCTGCGCCGGGCCAGCGCCGGCGGGATCGCCGACTACGCCGGCATCACCTACGAGCGGATCGAGGCCGAGCAGGGCGTCTTCTGGCCGTGCCCGGCCGAGGACCACCCGGGTACGCCGCGACTGTTCGCCGACGCCTTCCCGACCGCCGACGGGCGCGCCAAGTTCATCCGGGTCGAGCACCGCGACCCGCACGAGATGCCGGACCGCGACTACCCGTACGTGCTGACCACCGGCCGCAACATGCAGCAGTACCAGAGCGGCAACCAGACCCGCCGGGTCGCCGCGCTGACCGTGTCGCTGCCCGAGCCCCGCGTCGAGCTGCACCCGGACCTGGCCCGCGGGCTCGGCGTCGCCGACAGCGACATGGTCGAGCTGGCCAGCCGCCGCGGCAAGGCCCGCTTCCGGGCCCGGCTCAACCCCGGTATCCGGCCGGACACCGTCTTCGCGCCGTTCCACTGGGGCGGTGACCAGGCGGTCAACCTGCTCACCGACCCCGCCCTCGACCGGCATTCCAAGATGCCCGCCTTCAAGGCCTGCGCCGTGAAGATCACCCTCGTTTCGGACTGAGCCCACCCGCAGCGGAAAACCCAGGCCAGTTCGCGGATCTGAGAGGAACACCTGATGCAGCGACTAGTGGTGATTGGCAACGGCATGGCCGGCGCCCGGACGGTCGAGGAGATCCTCGCCCGCGACGGCGCTGACAAGTTCGCCATCACGATGTTCGGTGACGAGCCGTACGGCAACTACAACCGGATCATGCTCTCCAACCTGCTCGCCGGGGTGGAGGACGAGGCCGGGATCTTCCTCAACGACCTCGGCTGGTACGCGGACAACGACATCACGCTGCACACCGGCGCCAAGATCGAGAAGATCGACCGGGACGCCAAGGTGGTGATCGCGGCCGACGGGACCACCACCCCGTTCGACAAGCTGATCATCGCGACCGGCTCCAGCTCCTGGACCCCGCCGATCAAGAACATCAGCAACCCGAAGCGCGGCTACCACCAGGGCGTCTTCGCCTTCCGCACGCTCGACGACACCCGCGGCATGATCCGGTACGCCCGGGACCACGAGCGCGCGGTCGTGATCGGCGGCGGCCTGCTCGGCCTGGAGGCGGCCCGCGGCCTGCAGAGCCACGTCAGCGAGGTGACGCTGCTGCACGCCATGGGCCACCTGATGGAGCGGCAGCTGGACGAGAAGGCCGGCCACATGCTGCAGGCCAGCGTCGAGAACAAGCTCGGCATCAAGGTCATCACCAACGCGATGACGACCGAGATCCTCGGCAAGGACCGGGTCACCGGGGTCAAGCTGGCCGACGGCACGGTCATCGACTGCGACGTGATCGTGGTGGCCGCCGGCATCCGGCCGAACACCCAGGTCGCCGTGGAGAGCGGGCTGACCGTCGAGCGGGGCATCGTGGTCGACGACCAGATGCGCGCCGCCGGCGAGGACGACATCTACGTGGTGGGCGAGTGCGCCCAGCACCGCGGCGACCTCTACGGCCTGGTCGCGCCGCTGTGGGACCAGGCGAAGGTGCTCGCCGACCACATCACCGGCCGGCACACCGAGGCCGCCTACACCGGCTCGAAGCTCTCCACCAAGCTGAAGGTCGCCGGCATCGACGTCGCCTCGATGGGCCTCATCGCGCCGGAGAGCGACGACGACGAGGTGATCATCTACAACGAGCCGAAGAAGGGCATCTACAAGCAGCTCATCATCCGCGACGGGGCGCTGGTCGGTGCGATCCTGGTCGGCGACAACAGCAAGGCCGCCGGCCTGATCCAGTCGTTCGACCGGGCCCAGGCCCTGCCGGAGGAGCGGGCCGAACTGCTCTTCGACATCGGCGGGCCGGCCGGCGAGGTCAAGCCCGAGGACATGCCGGACGACACCCAGGTCTGCAACTGCAACGGCGTCAGCAAGGGCGCGATCTGCGGCGTCGTCAACGCCGGCTGCAAGACGATCAGCGGCGTGATGGACAAGACCCGCGCCGGCAAGGGCTGCGGCACCTGCAAGCCGCTGGTGCAGCGGATCGTCGAGTGGGCCGCCGGCGGCGCCGTCGAGGAGGACCCCAAGGCGAGCTGGTACGTCCCGGGCGTACCGATGCCCAAGGCGGAGCTGATGGCCGCGATCCGCACACACGGGCTGCGCTCGGTCTCGTCGGTCTTCGCCAAGCTGGTGCCCGGCGGCGAGGAGGACGCCAAGAGCAAGATGGGCCTCGCCTCGCTGCTCAAGATGATGTGGGGCGCGGAGTACATCGACGAGCGGGACGCCCGCTTCATCAACGACCGGGTGCACGGCAACATCCAGAAGGACGGCACCTTCTCGGTCGTACCGCAGATGAAGGGCGGCGTGACCACCCCGGCCGAGCTGAAGCGGATCGCCGAGGTCGCCGAGAAGTACAACGTGCCGATGGTCAAGCTCACCGGCGGCCAGCGCATCGACCTGCTCGGCGTGCCGAAGGAGCAGCTGCCGGCGATGTGGGCGGACCTGGACATGCCCTCCGGGTACGCGTACGCCAAGAGTTTCCGGACCGTGAAGACCTGTGTCGGCTCCGACTTCTGCCGCTTCGGTGTCGGTGACTCCACCGCGCTGGGCATCGCGCTGGAGGAGCGCTACCAGGGTCTCGAGGGCCCCGGCAAGATGAAGCTCGCGGTCACCGGGTGCCCGCGCAACTGCGCCGAGGCGTACGTGAAGGACCTCGGGGTGGTCGCCATCGACGGCGGCCGCTGGGAGCTCTACGTCGGCGGGGCCGCCGGTGCGCACGTCCGCAAGGGCGACCTGCTCGCCACGGTGAGCTCACCCGACGAGGTCATCACGCTGACCGGGCGCTTCCTGCAGTACTACCGGCAGAGCGCCAACTGGCTGGAGCGCACCTACGCCTGGGTGCCCCGGCTGGGCATCGACCACATCCGCGCGGTGGTGGTCGACGACTCCGAGGGGATCGCCGCCGACCTGGACGCCGCGGTCGCCGCCGCGGTGGGTGCCTACCGGGATCCCTGGAAGGAGCGGGCCGAGCCCGCGACCCCCGGGCAGTTCCGCACCTCGCTTCCGCTCCTCGTGCTTCCGCAGGTTCCGATCAGGGAGACCGTATGACCCGCCTGGGCCCCGTAGACGACATTCCGATCGGCGAGGGACGCACCTACGCCGTCGACGGCGAGATGGTCGCGGTCTTCCGGCTGCGCGACGGCTCGCTGCGCGCCCTGCAAGCTCTGTGCCCGCACCGTGGCGGGCCACTGGCCGACGGGCAGATCGACAACAAGGTCGTCGTCTGCCCGCTGCACCTGAACGCCTTCGACCTCAAGACCGGTTGCTCGCTGACCGGCGAGAGTGATCTCACCGTTTACCACGTCTCCGTCGATGCCGACGGCCATCTCGTCATCTCCTCGCTAGCTGCTGCCTCGGAGGTCCCGTCATGACCGCTACCGCCACCCCGCCACCCCTGCTGGAACGACCCCCGCTTTCCGTCCGCGGCCACTGGATCGACGACTGGCGGCCCGAGGACAAGTCGTTCTGGGAGCGCACCGGCGCGCGGATCGCCCGCCGCAACCTGATCTTCTCGATCTTCTCCGAGCACATCGGCTTCTCGGTGTGGACGCTGTGGTCGGCGCTGGTGCTCTTCCTGGGCCCCGCGTACGGCATCGACCCGGCCGGCAAGTTCCTGCTCACCGCCGTGCCCGCGCTGATCGGCGCCGCGCTGCGGATTCCCTACACGTTCGCGGTGGCCCGTTTCGGCGGCCGCAACTGGACCATCTTCAGCGCGGCGCTGCTGCTGATCCCGGCGATCCTCGCCTCCTTCATGATCAAGCCGGGCGTCTCGTACACCACGCTGATCGTGCTGGCCGCGATCGCCGGTGTCGGCGGCGGCAACTTCGCGTCGTCGATGACGAACATCAACGCGTTCTACCCCGACCGGCTCAAGGGCTGGGCGCTGGGCATCAACGCCGGCGGCGGCAACCTCGGCGTGGCGGCCCTGCAACTGGTCGCCCTGTTCGTGCTCGCCTTCTTCGGCGCCGGGCACCCGGGCATCGTCGCCGGCATCTACATCCCGCTGATCGTGCTCTCCACCCTCGGCGCGGCGCTGTACATGGACAACCTGACCCAGGCGCGCAACGAGAAGCGCGGCATGCGCGACGCCGCCCGCGAGGGCCACACCTGGATCATGTCGCTGCTCTACATCGGCACCTTCGGCTCGTTCATCGGCTTCGGCTTCGCCTTCGGCCAGGTGCTGCAGGTGCAGTTCGCGGAGGACTTCAGCACCCCGGTCAAGGCCGCCTACCTGACCTTCCTGGGCCCGCTGCTGGGCTCGCTGATCCGCCCGGTCGGCGGGGCGCTGGCAGACAAGCTGGGCGGCGCCCGGGTGACCTTCTGGAACTTCGTCGCGATGGCGGGCGGCGCGAGCATCGTGCTGATCGCCTCGCAACTGCGCTCGCTGCCGCTGTACCTGGTCGGTTTCATCGCCCTGTTCGTCTTCAGCGGCATCGGCAACGGCTCGACGTACAAGATGATCCCCCGGATCTTCGCCCTGAAGAACCCGGGCGACGAACACGAGGCCCGCCGGCTGTCCGGCGCGGTGATCGGCATCGCCGGCGCGATCGGCGCCTTCGGCGGGGTGCTGGTGAACCTGGCCTTCCGGCAGTCCTTCCTGACCTACAAGACGGCGGACGCGGCGTACATCGCCTTCATCGCCTTCTACGCGCTGTGCGTGCTGGTCACCTGGGCGGTCTACCTGCGCTCGTCGAACCGCAAGCTCGTCGGCGTCTGACCTGACCTGATCCGACCGCGGCCGCCCGGGCCATCGACGTCCCGGGCGGCCGCGTTCTGCGTCGCATTCGAAGGACCGGCCCGATCAGCGTGGGTTCCACAGCTCTGTCGCGCCCAGTGCGATCTTGTACCAGGCGACGCGAACCAATACCCCTTCCAGCATTCCGCAGGGTCCCGTTTCTGGATCCGGGACCACCACCCCGCCGCGCACACGATCCAGGAGATCGAACGACCCAGTCGCTGCCTGGACAGCAATGGCGCCGGCGACCTCTACGGCATCCCGCCCGCCCGCAGGATGGCCGTCGGAGCCGCGAAGCTCGCCACGCCGGGGTCGGCTCATCCCCATTAGGAAAGATGCACTAAAAAGCTCCTAACACGATCTCCTGGCCGGGTCCAGTTGATCCGCAACACCTGGAGGCGGGCCGGGGAAGCTTTCGATCACGGATCGGGCCGGCCCACGCCGGTGGAGGAGTTCGCTGGTCGCGCGTGTGCTCGATGTAAGACCCCGTTCGAGTGTCCATCGGGCAGGGTCGCACGCCCAGTCGTGCTGAAGTTGAAGATCGGCCGGGATGGGCAGCCGTCCGTCCTTTCTGAACCGAAGACCCTTTTCATCAGCTTCCGGGGCGGTAATTCTGTTTTCATTCCCCTTAACCGGAGGTTCCTTTGAAAAAGCGACTTATCATGAAACATCTCGCAGCGACGGCGTCGACGGCTGTTCTGCTCGCCGGATCGGCGGCCTTCGGGGTCGCCACCCCGGCGGGAGCGGCGGGCCGCGAGTCCTGCTGGGAGTGGAGCAAGAGCAGTGCGTACAAGAACATGAAGGTGAGTCTCTGGAAGGGCAACATCACCTTCCGGTGGTGCGCCCAGGACAACCGGATCACGAAGTTCTGGATGCTGCGCTGCGACACCTCGGGCGGCCGTTCGATGTTCGTCAGGGAACTCGGTCCGGACAAGCCCGAGGGCGACTGCCAGCCCCGCATGGCCCTCGGCGGGCGGGATCTCCCGATCTACGGCGACATGTGGGTCGAACCCACGCAGTCGTTTGAGGACAAGTTCCACTGGAAGCCCGGCAAGTTGTCGATGCATTACGAACTGGTCCTGCACACCAACGGATACGTCACCGGCGGCGCGGACTGAGCTGAACCGTTTCCCGGGCCGGCGTGCGATGCACGCCGGCCCGGCGTGCGCAGCGACGAACGGTCTGACGAGACCGTCGTGGATGTCGAGGCGGCGTTCCCAACGCACGGCGATCCGGCGGAACTGGTGCAGCAGGGCGAAGGTCTGTTCGACGACGTAGCGCAGCTTGCCCAGACCTTTGATGTTCGGGGTCTTGGGCTCGGCGATGATCGGTTCGGTGCCGTACCGGCCGGCTTCGGCGCTCGATGGGCGCGCGGAAATCGGCCCGGCTCCGGAAAGAGGCTGGTCTCGTCCGGTGCGTCGAAGTGTTGCTCGAGGCGGGAAGTCCCTGCCCGCGGACCGGCGGCTCAGTGATCGGCCCTGGCCGGAGGCGACGCCCGCCCGGTGAGTGTCGCGGCGACGGCCGGGGCCAGCATCGGGGTGAGCGGCAGCCGGGCGGTCAGCGTCGCCTGCAGGCTGTGGTAGAGGTCCGGCTTGCCCGGCCAGACCGTGTCGGTCGGCGCGTTCTCCGCGTCGAGCTGGTGGAACCACGACCCGTGGTCGTGGTCGATCAGATACTCCGCCGCGTAGTCCCACCAGGTTCGATACCAGGTGGCGTACTGCTCGGTGCCGAACCGCCGGTGCAGAGCCGCGGCGGCGCTGATCGCCTCGGTTGTCACCCAGTGCATCCGGTCGCGGACCACCGGCGCGCCGGTGAAGTCGGTGGTGTAGACGAAGCCGGGCCGGCCGTCGACCGCCCAGCCGTCGGCCACCGCCCGGTCGAACAGGGACTGTGCGGCCTCGGCCAGCCACGGTTGCGACCCCGCCGGGCGGGCGGCCTCGGCGTGCAGGAGCAGCCGCGACCACTCCAGGCCGTGACCGACCGTCACCCCGTACGGCTTGAAGGGGTGATCCGGCCGGTCGCGGTGGAATTCCGGCAGCGGCCGCCAGTGCTCGTCGTAGTGCTCCGGGATGCGCCAGTTGTGCTCCCGTGCGGTGTCCGCCACGAACCGGCAGACCCGTAGCGCCCGGTCGAGCCACTCGTCGTCGCCGGTCACGCCGGCGACCGTCAGCATCGCCTCGACCGCGTGCATGTTGGCGTTGATGCCCCGGTAGTCCTCCAGGATCGTGAAGTCCGCGTTCCAGGTGTCGACGCACCGCCCGGCCTCGTCGTCCCAGAAGCGCCGCACGAAGACCGCCTCGGCCGCGGCGAGCAGCGCGGGACCGCCGCTGAGCCCGGCGCTGGTCGCGGAGGCGCCGGCGAGCAGCACGAACGCGTGGTCGTAGCAGGCCTTGACCGTGTGGTCGGTGGCCGTGGGGAACCAGCCGCCGTGCTCGGCGTCGCGCAGCCGGCCGGAGAGCCCGCGCAGGGACTGCTCCGCGACCGGGGCGGCGCCGGGCACGCCGAGCAGGGTGCCGACCGCGTACACGTGCGCCATCCGGGAGCTGAGCAGCGTGGAGGCCGGCTGCCGCGGGTCCGGCTGGCCGCGGGCGTCGAGCCAGCGGGCGCCGCCCGCGGGGTCGGCGGTCCGGCGCCCGAACGCCAGCAGCTCCCGGGTGTGCCGGTCGAGCCAGCGGTGATGGGCGGGGTTCGTCGGCCAGGGGGACATCTGGATCACTGTACGGCGGCCGGGGTGCCGGCCGGGTCGACACTCAGGGCCATCAGGGCGACGTCGTCGTCGAGCTCGTCGAAGGTGCCGAGCAGGCTGACGAGGGCCGCGACGGCCCCCGGCGCGTCCGTCGGCCCCAGCTCTTCGACGTACTCCTGCAGCGCCTCGCCGCTGTAGCGACCCGCCCCGATCCGCGCGTCCGTGAGCCCGTCGCTGTACAGCACCAGCGTGTCGCCCGGGCCCAGCCGCAGCGTGCGGCTGACCAGCCGGGGCGCCGCGATGATCCCGATCAGGGTGCCGCCGATGGTGTCCTGGTAGCCGGCGGTGCCGTCCGCGCGCAGCAGCAGCGGCGGGGGATGCCCGCCGCCGGCGATGGTCGCCGTCCAGCCGTCCCCGTCGGGCGTCAGCAGGCCGAAGACCACCGTGCAGTGCCGGTGCGCCCGGCTGCGGTATTCCTGGTGGAGCACCGCGTTGAGGTTGCCGAGCACCGCTTCCGGCGTCGGGTCGTAGACGGCGGCGGCGCGCAGCGTGTATCGGGCCGCCGCGGTGACGGCCGCCGCCTCCACCCCCTTGCCGCAGACGTCGCCCAGGAAGAAGCCCCAGCGGCCGGCGCCGAGCGGGAACAGGTCGTAGAAGTCCCCGCCGACCTCGTCGGCCGAGGCCATCCGGTAGTGACCGGCCGTGCGCATGCCGGCCGGGGTGGGCAGGCTGACCGGCAGCAGGCTGCGCTGCAGGCCGGCCACCAGCCCGCGCAGGCGTTCCCGCTCGCCGTCGGCGTCGCGACGGGCCCGGAGCAGTTCCTGCTCGTACGCGCGGCGCTCCCGGGCGTCGAAGACGGTCATGCGCACGATCAGCGGGCGGTTGTCGGCCCCGGTCTTGACCGTGGCGGTGACCAGCACGGGCAGCCGGGCACCGTCGGCGGCGCGCAGGTCCAGGGCGATGCCGTTGATCTCGCCGCGCATCCGCAGCAGCGGCGCCAGGTGGGTCTCGTGGAAGATCTGGCCGCCGACGGTGAGCAGGTCGCTGAAGCGCCGCCGGCCGACGAGCTCCCCGCGGGTGTGGCCGAGCCAGCCCAGCAGCGTACGGTTGATCTTGACGATCGTGCCGTCGGGCAGGGTGGCGAGGTTTCCGCAGGGTGCGTTGTCGTAGAGCTCGTCGGTGTCGTCCCCGATGAGCGCGGCGAGCTCCGTGCTGTCCCCGGCGTCGCGGGACGAGACCGCGTCCATCCATGCATCCTGTCACCAGCCCGGACCGGGGGCGAATCGCGGCGAGCGGGGCCGAACCGGACATGATGGCGAAATACCACGACCTGACCCGGCGGCCCGGCAACCGATAGAGCATTGAGGAGTCTCACCGGGCGAGCGGCGAAGGAGCGGTGCCTGTGATCTCTCGTGCCCTCGGCCCGCTGTTCCGGCCGGCCGCCGCGCTGATCGGGCGGCTGCGGTACGCGCAGAAGTTCGTCGTGGTGGGCCTGGTGCTGCTGGTGCCGCTGGGGTTCGTCGCGACCGCGTACGTGGATCTGCAGCGCGACCAGATCGCCTTCAGCGCCAAGGAGCGCAGCGGCGTCGCGGTCATGGCACCGCTGGTCGAGCTCGCCGGCCGGATCGCCCAGGGCCGGCACGCCGCGGTCACCGCTGGCGGCGGCGAGGCCGTTGTCAACGAGGCTGTTGTCAACGAGGCCGCGATCGACCGGGCCGCGATCGACCGGGCCATCGCCGTGGTGGATGCCGCCGACCGGCGGACCGGACCGACGCTCGGCACCGCCCAGGGATGGGCGGCGAGCCGCCGGCTGGTGCTGGCCGCGCGGCACGCCACCGGTACGGCCGCCGACCGGTACGCCGCCTACGACGCCGCCATGGCGGCCCTGCTCGGCCTGATCGTGCGGGTCGGCGACGAGTCCAACCTGACCCTCGACCCGGATCTCGACACCTACTACCTGATGGACACCCTGCAGTTCCGGCTGCCGGTGGTGCTGGACAACGCGGGGCGCGGAGTGGACCTGGCGCTGCTCGCCGACACCCGGCCGGCCGGCGCCCGCACCGACGCGCTGATCCAGCTCGGGTTGACCAACGGGGTGCTGATCGCCACCCGCGCCACGATCGGCCGGGCGGTGGCGACGGCCGTCGCCAAGACCGCCGACGACGCGGTGCGGCGCCGGACCATCGCCGACTTCCGCCGGCTGGACGACGCGACCGCCGCGCTCACGGCGATCCTGACGACGGCGGTCAAGGACCGCCGGCCGGGCCGCGTGCCGGCCGGCGCCTCCGACGCGGTCCGGGCCGCGGCCGCCGACTTCGCGGCGAACGCGGCGACGTCACTGGACCGGTTGCTGCGGGCACGGATCGAGGGCTTCTCCGGGCGTGCGTACCGGGTCCAGCTCGCCGCCGGGCTGGCCGCATTGCTCGGCGCGTACCTCTTTGTCGGGTTTTATCTGTCGGTGGTGCCGCCGATCCGGCGGATGGTCGCCGCGCTGCACGCCGTCGCGGCCGGCGATCTGACCCGGCGGGTCGTGGTCGACACCCACGATGAGCTGAGTGTCGTCGCGCGGGCGCTCAACGACACCGTGGCCAAGACCGAGATCGCCACCGACCGGCTCGCCCGGGAAGCCACCCACGACATTCTCACCGGGCTGCCGAACCGGGCGCTCGCCCTCGACCGGCTGGACCAGGCGCTGGCGGCCGGGCGGCAGCGCGGCGCCCTGCTGGCGGTGCTCTTCATCGATCTGGACCGGTTCAAGCCGATCAACGACTCGCTCGGTCACCACGCCGGCGACGCGGTGCTGTGCGAGATCGCCGGCCGGCTGGCCCGGCTGCCCGGCCTCGACACCGTCGCCCGGCTGGGCGGGGACGAGTTCCTGGCGATCTGCGAACGGCTCGCCCACCCGGCGGTCGCCGTCGAGCGCGCCGACCGGGTGGTGGCCGAGCTGAGCCGGCCGTTCGTGCTGGGCGCCGGCGCGACCGCGCGGGAGGTCAGCGTGGGCGCCAGCATCGGGGTCGCCTACGCCGACGGGAGCACGGTGCAGGCCCCGGCGGACCTGATCCGCGACGCCGACGTCGCCACCTACGAGGCGAAGCAGCGCGGTCGCGGCCGGGCGGAGGTCTTCGACGACCAGCTGCGCACCGCCATCGAACGCCGGCTGCAGACCCACGTCGACCTGCGGCACGCGATCGGCAGCGGGCAGATCCGCGCGTTCTACCAGCCGATCGTCGACGGCGGCACGGCGGCGGTGCTGGGGTTCGAGGCGCTGGCCCGCTGGCAGCATCCGGCACGCGGCCTGCTCACGCCCGACCAGTTCATCGCGGTGGCCGAGGAGACCGGGCTCATCGTGCCGCTCGGCGCGGAGATCCTGACCCAGGCCTGCGCCCAGGCCGTCCACTGGCGCCGCGAGCACCCCCGGGCGCACGTGGCAGTCAACGTGGCCAGCGCGCAACTGGCCCACGAATCGCTGGTCCCGACCATCGCGCGGGTGCTGGCCGACACCGGTCTCGACCCGGACGCGCTCTGGCTCGAGATCACCGAGACCACGATCATGGCCGACACCGAGGCGGCGGTGGAGACCTTGCGCGCTGTCCGCGCGCTGGGCGTGCACCTGGCCATCGACGATTTCGGTACGGGCTACTCGTCGCTGGCCTACCTGCGCCGGTTCCCGGTCGAGATCCTGAAGATCGACCGGTCCTTCGTCGCCGGGCTCGGCCACGACCGCGAGGACGAGGCGATCGTCGGCATGATCCTCAGCCTGGCCGGCGCGCTGGGCCTGCGCGTCGTCGCCGAGGGCGTGGAGTCGGCCGAGCAATGGGGGCAACTGCGTCAGCTGGGGTGCGGGTTCATGCAGGGCTTCTTCTTCGGCCGCCCGATGCCGGCCGCCGAAACGCACACCCTGCTGACCCGCCCCCAGCCGATCCTGTCCTGAGCCACCCTCAGCGGCGCGCCTCGTACACGTTGTTGAAGGGTGTCTCGCTCGCCCGCCGGAAGCGGGTGAAGCCCGCGTCGGTCACCAGTTGCCGGATGGCCGCCTCGCCCGCCTGGGCGCCCAGGGCGTAGCCGCCCGGCTGGGACATCGCGTTCGGTACGCACAGGAACGTGGAGAACGAGTAGTAGACCCGCCCGACCGGGTTCATGTTGTCCTCGACCGTGTCGCCGGCGGCCGGCTCGACGATCATCCAGGTGCCCTCCGGGGCCAGGGCGCCCAGGATGTGCCGGGCCGCGCCCAGCGGGTCGCCCATGTCGTGCAGGCAGTCGAAGGTGGTCACCAGGTCGTAGCGCTCGCCGCCGAACTGCTGGGCGCCGGCCGCCTCGAAGCTGACCCGGTCGGCGACCCCGGCGTCCGCCGCGCGCTTGTGCGCCAGATCGATCGAGCCCTGGTGGTAGTCGGAGGCGTGCACGGTCGACTTCGGGTACGCCTTGGCCATCAGCACCGAGGACGCGCCCAGGCCGCAGCCCACGTCGGCGATCTTCGCGCCGGCCCGCAGCTTCGCCTCGACGCCGTCCAGCGCCGGGATCCAGCTCGGGACGAGGTTGCCGATGTAGCCGGGGCGGAAGAATTGCTCGCAGCCGACGAAGACGTCGGCGTCGTGGGCGTCCCAGGCCAGCCCGGCGCCGCTGCGGAAGGCCGCGGTGATCCGGGGCTCGGCCCGCAGGGCGCCGAGGGCGAGCAGGAAGGCACCCGGCATGTACAGCGGGCCGTCGGGGTTCGCCAGCGCGAACGCCTGCTCCTCGCTCAGGGTGTAGCGGTCGCCGTCGTGGTCGACGTAGCCGCCGGCCGCCTGGCCACGCAGCCACTCGGCGACGTACCGCGGATCGGTCTCGGTCCTCGCGGCCAGCTCGCCGGGGGTTGCCGGGGCCTCGGCCAGCGCCTTGTAGTAGCCGAGGCGGTGACCGATCACGACGTTGCCGGCGGCGACGGTGGCGCCCAGGTCGCCGACGAACTTGTTGATGAACTCGTTCAGCTTGTCTTCGTTGATAGCCATCCCGCCACCGTGCCGGTGGGCGTTGCGCCACCGTTGCAACCGGGCTGCAATGGCGGGGGAGAGGGTGGCGCGATGAGAGCACGGGAACCCGACGCCGAGGGTTACGTCAACCATGACGGTGTCAAGGTCGGCTACGCGGTCTACGGCGAGGGCGACCGCACCGTCCTGCTCGCACCGGGCTGGCTGGTCGTGGACTCGCGGATCTGGAAGCTCCAGGTCGCCTACCTGGCCCGGTACTTCCGGGTCATCACCGTCGACCCGCGGGGCAACGGACGTTCCGACCGGCCGACCGACCCGGCGGCGTACACCGACCGGGCGCACGCCATGGATCTCGTCGCGGCGCTCGACGCGGCCGGTGCCGACCGCGCGGTGGTCGCCGGGCTGAGCCGGGGCGGGTGGCGGGCCGCGATCGCCGCGGCGGAGCATCCCGAACGCTTCACCGGCCTGGTCGCGATCGCACCGCGGGTGCTCGGCCTCGCCCCGCCGCCGCCGGAGCGCGCGGTGGTCGACTTCGAGGCGGTGCGGGAACGCTACGAGGGCTGGCAGCAGTTCAACCGGCACTTCTGGCGCCGCGACTACCGCGCGTTCGTGGAGTGGTTCTTCGCGATGCTGCTGTCCGAGCCGCACTCCACCAGGCAGTTCGAGGAGTGCGTCGGCTGGGCGCTGGAGACCGGTCCGGAGGCGCTGATCGCGGGCGAGGAGGCGCCGGCCTCGGTGCCCGGGCTGCCGGCGACCGAGGCGCTGCTGCGCGGGCTGCGCTGCCCGGTGCTGGTCATCCACGGCGAGAACGACCGCTGCGTACCCGTCGGCGTGGGTGAGCGGTTCGCGGAACTGACCGGCGGGCGGCTGATCCGGATGGCCGGCGCCGGGCACCTGCCGCCCGCACGGCACCCGGTGCCGGTCAACCGGTGGCTGCGAGGCTTCGTCGACGAGTGCGGCCCGCCCTCGCCGCAGCCGCCGCTGCGCTGGTCCCGCGCCCTGGACCAGCCGCGCCGGGTGCTCTACCTGTCCTCACCGATCGGGCTCGGGCACGCCCGCCGCGACCTGGCCATCGTGGCGGAGCTGCGCCGGCTGCGCCCCGGCGTGCGGGTCGACTGGCTGGCGCAACATCCGGTCACCGCGCTGCTGGCGGCGCGCGGCGAGCGGGTCCATCCGGCGTCGCGCTGGCTGGCCTCGGAGTCGCGGCACGTGGAGGCCGAGGCGCACGGGCACGACCTGCACGCCTTCCAGGCGATCCGGCGGATGGACGAGATCCTCGCGGCCAACTTCATGGTCTTCGCGGACCTCGCCGAGGAACGCCGCTACGACCTCTGGGTCGGCGACGAGGCCTGGGATGTCGACCGCTTCCTGCACGAGAATCCGGAGCTGAAGCGCGCCGCGTACGCCTGGCTGACCGACTTCGTCGGCTGGCTGCCGATGGCCGCCGGCGGGCCGGCCGAGGCCGCCCTGACCGCCGACGCCAACGCGGAGATGATCGAGCACATCGAGCGCTTTCCCCGGGTACGCGACCGCGCGCTGTTCGTCGGCGACCCGGAGGACGTGCTGGCGGGGCTGTTCGGCCCCGGCCTGCCCGCCATCGCCGACTGGACGGCCCGGCACTACGACTTCACCGGCTACGTCACCGGCTTCCCGCCCGCCGACCTCGCCGACCGGCAGGCGGCGCGGGCCGAGTTCGGCTGGGGGCCGCAGGAGCGGGTGTGTCTCGTCGCGGTCGGCGGCACCGCAGTCGGCGTCCATCTGCTGCGCCGGGCCCTGGCGGCGTACCCGTCGGCGGCCCGGCAGGTGCCCGGCCTGCGCATGGTCGTGGTCGCCGGGCCGCGCATCGACCCGGGCGCCCTGGCCGCGCCGCCCGGCGTCGACGTGCACTCCTACCTGCCGGAGCTGCACCGCTACCTGGCCGCGGCCGACCTGGCGGTGGTGCAGGGCGGGCTGAGCACCACCATGGAGCTGACCGCCGCCGGCCGCCCGTTCCTCTACGTGCCGCTGGAGAACCACTTCGAGCAGCAACTGCACGTGCCGCACCGGCTCGCCCGCTACGGCGCCGGACGCCGGGTCGCCTTCGCCGACACCGGCCCGGAACAGCTCGCCCGGGCCATCGCCGAGGAGATCGGCCGGACCGTGCGGTACCGGCCGGTCACGCACGACGGCGCCGTCCGGGCGGCGAACCGGCTGGCCGAGCTGATCTGACAACGAACCCCGCCTCACCGGCAGCCGCTCCGATCGCCTGTGGTCAGGTGGCTCCTGGTCCAGACCCGGTCAGGTCCGCACAGCGTCACGACGCCCCAAGCGCCCGCTGCGCCTTGACCACGGTATGAGCGGATGTCGTTGGGGTCGGCGTCACTTGGCCGGTAGTGATCGGGCGTAGCGCACGCCCCGGGCAACCCACGATTCCAGCTGGCGCTTCGCAGCCAGCTCGGTCGCGTCGATGCGGAGCCAGCCGTCCATTTCCCGTCCGCGCATCTCGAACCGGCTGGCCTCGGGACGCCCGATCAGGGTCGGGGTATCCGCCGGATCGACCCGCAGCAGCATGCCGCCCTGGCCGCTGGCACTCACCGCCATGTTGCCGTTGATCAGGAACGCCAACCCGCCGAACATCCGCTTCTCCGTCAGACCCGGTTCGCCCTGCACGATCTCCCGGATGCTGTTGGCGAGGTCCTCGTCGTAAGCCACGACGGGTAGTGTCCCACCGCTTGGCGGCACGGTGTTGCTTCCTTGCGCGACCTGATCTCACCGCCCGGGTCTCTGTCCGATCGCCGGACCGGCTACCGAAGAACCGTTCGGGTATGAGCATTCGGGGAGCTGCAACGACGATGGACGAATCCAGGGTGAGCCGCGGCCCGACATCGGCCTACCGAATAACGTACCGCTGCTCACCTACCACGACCTGGACAACTATTTGTTTCCTTTGGTCCCGAAGCTCACCGCGAGCACCGGGCGGCAGTTTGTCTCGGTGTGGGCGACCAAGCGGCAGATCCGTATGCCTACTCGATGCTCATTCAGGCGAAGGATCGGCGAAGGAATCGGCGACCGGCCGCCGGGCCCTAGTGTCGCGTGTCTGAAGTTGTTTTGTGGTGTGGGTGCGGGACAATGAGGTATGTCTGTCGCTGCCGCGCTGGTTCTTCGTCCTGGTGATGGTGCTCGTCTGCGGGAGTTGACCCGTTCATCGACGGCGCCGGCAGGATTGGTGCAGCGAGCGAGGATCGTGTTGCTGGCCGCGGACGGGACGGCGAACGCGGCGATCGGCCGGCAGGTCGGGGTGTCCACGCCGACGGTCCTGGCGTGGCGTAACCGCTACGACGCTGGTGGCATCGACGCTCTGGTTGATCTGCCTCGTTCGGGTCGCCCGCCGGTGATCGACGAGGCGGCGATCATCACCCACACGCTGAACCCACCACCCGATGATGTAGCCGTGACGCACTGGTCCGCCCGACTCCTCGCCGATCACCTGACCAAGGCGGGGTTGCCGGTCAGCTTCGCCGAAGTGGCCCGGATCTGGCGAGACTGGGGCCTGCAACCACATCGCGCGGAGACATTCAAGTTCTCCACCGACCCCCACCTCGAAGCGAAGATCCGCGACGTCGTCGGCCTCTACCTCGACCCACCGGCGAATGCGGTCGTGGTCTGCATCGACGAAAAGAGCCAGATTCAAGCCCTGGACCGGACCGCGCCTCTGCTGCCGATGCGGTTCGACCAGGCCGAGCGCCGCACCCACGACTACCGCCGACACGGCACCACCACGCTGTTCGCCGCCCTCGAAGTCGCGACCGGGAAGATCACCGCGGACGCCTGCTACCAACGGCATCGCAACGGCGAGTTCCTCGCCTTCCTCAAACAAGTCGCCAAAGCCCACCCGAGGGTGAAGCTGCACGTCGTGTGCGACAACTACGGCACCCACAACCACCCGAACGTCAAAGCCTGGCTGGCCAAACACCCACGCATCACCATGCACTTCACCCCGACCAGCGCCTCCTGGATGAACATGGTCGAAGTCTTCTTCGGGATCATCACCCGCCAGGCCATCCGCCGCGGCACCTTCGCCAGCGTGCCCGACCTGATCGGCGCGATCCGCGCGTTCATCGACGCCTACAACCAGCGCTGCGAACCGTTCCGCTGGACCAAGACCGCCGACCAGATCCTCACCAAAGCCAACCCGAAAAAGACTTCAGACACGCGACACTAGTTGTCGGCTGGCTGTGCTACCTGAGAAGTCGGTCTCCGACCACCGAAGAGCCAAGGTAAATCGAGGGCGTACGCGTTCGGAGCTATGCCATCCTGCCCGGATGGAATGCTGGGTCCACGCCGACGAGACCTACCAGATGAACTCGATGTACCTGCTGCCGGACGATGCCTGGGCGTACGAGATGACGCCGGCTGCCCGCGACCGCGGCAGGATGAGCCTCATCGTGTTGATTCCGGACGCCACCCCGGATGACGGGCCGTTCACGCCAAAGGGCTCGACCCACGCTCGGGTCGTCCTGGAGGAGGGCAACCTGCCGTGGCCCGTGCTTTCCCGTTTCCTGCAGTCGGTCGACTCCTCCGGTGACATCGTCGACGACGAACTGGGCGAAGTCGTTGGGGATCTGTCCCTGTCGTGCAACACGTGGCGCTTCGCCGGCCGGTCCTTCGAGGTCAACTCGTACTATCGCTGCGACCACGACTGCTGGTGTTACGAGATCTACGAGACCAACAGCGCGAACTCGAACAACGAGTACCTCGAAGTCCGTATCCCTGACCTGCAACCAGTTGGTGGGTCGTTCGCTCCTGCCGCAGCTGCCCAGGTCATGATGCGCGCGCAGGGATCATGGCTGGTTCCGTGGCCGGTCTTCCGCCACTTCGTCAACGCCATCAGCAGCAGCGGCGACATCATCGAAGATCTACCAGCGCGCGGGTAGCCGCGACCGCGGCGTCCCAGGAACGACGGGGCCGCGCCCACACCGACCCGCGCGTTTGTCGCGGCAGAGATGAGGTCGTCGTCTTCAGCGCCGATCCGACCTCGATAGACGGAAGGCGTTTCCTTCGAGATGCGTAAGCGAAAGGGAGGGCGGGCTGCTCTTCGGCCAGGGCGCTAGCCGCTGGCTGAGCAGCCAGCGGCCGACGTCAGCGCTCCGGAGCTCAGTGCATCTTGCCCAGAAGGATTCGGACAACGGGATCACGACGCGTCCGAAGTCCATAAGATCGACAATGACATGGCTCCAATCGGGCGAAAAATGCGAATCCCGATCTTTGGGTGATACGCGAATGCCATATCCAGCCCCCGTCGAACGGTGTGATCCGTTGTTCCAAGCAGTCGCCCGCATCTCGACCCGTCCTCCTCGGGGGCGAGGATCCCAGAACGCACCGTAGCTGTCGAGGCCGGCTGCAGCCATGAAGGCGGACAGATTCTGGCAGACTATGTCGCTCGCGGCGCTTCCGGACCGTACTTTCGACTCGTGGACGTCTTCCTGCTGTGGCACGTCAGACACGCACCCTTTGCCGGTGGACGCCCGACTCGGCATCGCGACGAAGATGGCGAACTGGACTGGGACGAGACAGCGGGCGACGACGCAAAGATCCTTGGTGCCTACTCCACGAGGGAGAAGGCCGAGGATCGCATGGTCCGGGCGCGATCACTCCCCGGATTTCACGAGGAACCGGACTGCTTTCTCATCGACCGGTACTCCCTCGACGAGGACCTGTGGATCGATGGTTTCGTCACCGTGCTCCACAGGCCGTGACCTCGGCCGCCTCGACCAGTCCGGGATTACCCGCTGGCCTGGTTCCCGAGGCGTAATTGCGGGAAGGCGCCCCATAAGTCGGTGAGGAACTGGGTGTACTGATCGGCGCCGTACGCGGCTGCGGTGTGCTGTACGGCGTTGAGTGCCGCGCTGAGGGAGTCGCTGTTGTTCGTCGCGGTCACGGCATATAGCGCCGCTACCGAGCGTTCTTGCGGTCTGTCGTCGCCGGGCTCGCAGGTCCATGGCAGCCTGGGGACACCGACGCCATCGGGGATGTGATCCTTGTAGGCTGAGTAGTCGGGCACCTGCTCGTCGAATGGTGCCGGCGGGTGCTCTCCTTGCTGTAGCGCGGACACCGTTGGTGCGACCATCGGGTTGGCGGTGAGCTCGGCGATACTCAGAGCGCGAAGCGCCGCCCATCGCGCGACGGCTCGATGCAGTTCGTCGTCGGCGCCGCCCAACGCCCACATCAGGTCGTCGTCGAGGGCCCGGAAGCTGGGGATGTAGGTCTCGGCATCGCGGAGCCGGTCGTTGGGTACTCGGTCTCCGAACCGTGTCCGGTCGTATTGTTCCTGCTCGGCGGCGATGCGCCGCTCCTCGACCAGGCGCTCGTCCGGCGGGATTTCGATATCGCGGTCCTGGCGGTGCCAGTAGGCCGCAGCGTTGCTGGTCTGCCTCAGGATGCGGTCCGGTGCTGGTGGGCGTGACGGCCAGAACTGGAGCAGGTAGAAGTCGATCGGCTGCTCACCGCTGAGGGTGTCCTCCTCCTCGCCCTGCTGCATGCCGCGCGCGCAATAGCGGACTCGGTAGTCACCGGGTGGCAGGCTGAACTCATAGCTGTCATCGAAGGCGTGCAGTCCCATTTCGGCGGTGGTGGTGCGGAAGGAGACCTCGACGGCCTCCTCCCAGCGGGCACCGAGCGGTGGCTCTTTCGTGTGGAGCTCGATGCGGAAGCCCACATCTCCGGTGTGCAGGCCCGTCACCATGTGCAGCTGTCCCGGCACCTCCGCACCGCACAGGCCGTTTCGCTGCCCGCGCCGCTGAGCGGCAAAGTCGCCGCGCGGCTCGTCGTCGATGCCGCGCACATCGATGAAGCGGTAGTGCACATGCGCGTGTCCCTCAAACAACACCTGCGCCGCCATGCCGTTGCCCCCGTCCGTATCGTCGTCCCCATAGTCGCAGCCCGGGTGATCGCCGGACGCTACCGTCTGATGAGCCAGCTCGGCCGTGGCGGGATGGGTGTGGTCTGGCAGGCGCGCGGCGAACCCGCCCGCCGGCGACGTCACGCCCAACGGGCCTGGGGTTTCCGCCGCCGGTGGGCTCAGTCCCCGGGGAGCAGGTAGGCGCGGTCGGAGTCGAAGGTGAGTTCGACCGCCGTTCCCTCGGCCAGTGCGTCGCGCGGGTCCCCGCCCTGGTCGGTGGCCGCGATCGTCCCCGCCCTCGTCTCGATCTCGTAGTCGAGGCTCGGGCCGTGGAATGTCGAGCGCAACACCGTGCCGTTGCCGCCGCCGGTGACCGGGGTCAGCCGGACGTTCTCGGGCCGGACCATCAGGTAGGCGCCGCCCGTCCCGGCGATGGTCCGCGGATGGGCGGCGACGGTGACCTGCCGGCCCAGCACGGTGAGGGTGGCCCTCCCGGCGACGATGCGCTCGGGCGCGGCCGCCAGGAAGTTGGCCTGGCCGATGAAGTCGGCCACGAACACGCTGGCCGGCCGGGCGTAGATCTCCCCGGGGCTGGCCACCTGCTCCACCTTGGCCTTGTTCATCACCACGATCCGGTCCGACATGCTCATCGCCTCGTCCTGGTCGTGGGTGACGTAGATGCTGGTGATGCCGAACATCTTCTGGATCCGGCGGATCTCCGCCCGCATCGCGGTGCGGAGCTTGGCGTCCAGATTCGACAGCGGCTCGTCGAAGAGCAGCACCTTCGGCTGCACCACCAGGGCCCGGGCCAGCGCTACGCGTTGCTGCTGGCCGCCGGAGAGCTCGTGCGGGCTGCGTTCCTCCAGCCCTACGAGGTTCATGCTGGTCACCGCCATCCGCATCGCGGTCGCGATCTCGTCCTTGCCCCGGTGCGCGCGCTGCAGGCGCAGACCGTAGGCGATGTTCTCGGCCACTGTCAGGTGCGGGAACAGCGCGTAGCTCTGGAACACCATGGCCATCGGCCGCCGCTGGGGCGGAAGATGATCGATGGCCCTGCCGTCGAGCTCGATGCGGCCACCGGTCGCTTCCTCGAAGCCGGCGACCATCCGCAAGGTGGTCGTCTTGCCGCAGCCGGACGGCCCGAGCAACGTGATGAACTCTCCCGGCAGCACGTCGAGGTCGACCCGGTCGACCGCGGTCACCGTCCCGGTGCGGCCGCGGAACTGCTTGGTGAGCCCGTCCAGTCGCAGATGCCCGGCGCCGTTCTCCGGGTGCGGGGCGGCGCCCGGCTCGACGACCGGTGCCCCGGTGTGCGCTGCTGGGGTCATCTCTTCTGCCTTCCGGACGTGGCGGTGCGCTGCAGCGAGGCTCCCGCGCCGACGATGACGCGGATGAGCAGGAAGCCGGCGAGCACGATGGCGGTGAGCACGGCGCAGTAGGCGAACGCCACCCCGTACCGGCCGGTGCTGGCGGCGCTCATCACCTGGGCGGTGATGATCTTCGTATCCGGGGTGACCAGCAGCACGATGGTCGACACGGAGGTCATGCTGCGGGCGAAGCTGTAGCTCAGCCCGGTGAGCAGGGCCGGGCGGATCAGCGGCAACGTCACCCGGCGGAAGGTCTGCAGCGGGCTGGCGCCCAGGTCGGTGGACGCCTCCTCGATGTACGGATGCAGCTGGGTCAGCGCCCCGACCGCCGTGCGCTGTCCGGCCGGCACACTGCGGATCACGTAGGCCAGCACGATCACGACCGCGCCCGCGGCCAGCGCGCTGCCGCCGACGAGGCTGGGAAACACCATGACGTCGCCGACGTACCGGTCCGGGCGGTAGGCCAGGACGAAGCCGATGCCCAGGACGGTGCCGGGAACCGCGACGCCCAGCGTGCCGCCCAGGTCCAGCAGCCAGGCGGTGTGCCGCAGGTGCCTGACGACCAGCCAGGCCACCACCAGGCCGGCCGCGCCGGCGATCGGGGTGGCGATGGCGGCGAACAGCAGGGTGTCCAGGACCGCCTCCACGCCGGGGCCGGCCAGGACCTCCCGCAGGTAGTCGAGGGTGACCGTGTTGTCCACGCCGAAGACCCTGGTCACCGATCCGGCGATCACGGTGCCGTACAGACTGACGATCACCGCGGCGACCAGCAGCGCGAGCCCGTAGATCGGCCAGCGGCCCCAGCCGGTGAGCAGGTGCACGCTGCCCGACGGCCGGCCGGTGATCGTGGTGCGCACCTTGCGGTTGAGCCACCACCGCTGCCCGAAGTACAACGCCAGCGACGGCACCAGCAGGATCACGCAGTAGACCGAGGCGCTGGTCAGGTCGTACTCGCCGGTGACCGCGAGATAGGCGCGGCTGGCCAGGACCGTGTAGTCGCCGCCGAGCACCAGCGGGTTGGCCAGGTCGGCGATCGCCTCGACGAACAGCAGGAGGAACGGGGCCACCAGGCCGGGCGCCAGCAACGGCAGAATCACCGTACGGAGAATGTGCCACCGGCTGGCGCCCATGTTCATGGCCGCCTCCTCCACCGCCGGGTCGAGGCCGCGCAACATGCCGAGCAGGCCCAGGTAGGCCACCGGGAACAGGGACAGCGAGAGGACGAACACCAGCCCGTCCAGGCCGTAGATGTCGTACTCCAACCCGAACACGCCGTTGCTGATGGCGCCGCGGCGCCCGTAGAGCACCACGGTCGCCGTCGCCACCGCGAACGGCGGGCTGACGATCGGCATCATGGCGATCACGTGCAGGATCCGCTTGCCCGGGACGTCGAGCCGGGCCTGCACGAAGGCGAACAGGAAGCCCAGTGCCGTACCGCCGGTGCCGACCAGCAGGCCGAGCACGAGCGTGTTGCGCAGGATGGCCAGGTCGACGGGTGAGGTGAAGAATTCCGCGTAGCGCGGCAGCGCATCCGGCGCGAAGGCGGTGGCCAGGACCGCGATGAGCGGAACGGCCGCGCCGAGCGCCACCAGCAGCACGCTGGCGGCGATCAGCGACCGGATCCCCAGGTCGCCCCGGCGCCGCCGGCGGCCGGTGGGCACCGGCGGCGGAGCGGAACGTCCCTGGTCGGGCAGCAGCGTCGTCATGACTTCGGCGCCTGGGTGACCTCGGCGTCGAACCGCTTGTTCAGGGCCGTCTTCGCCCGACCGGCGGCCGTCGCGTCGTAGTCCACCATGGTGATGGTCGACAGCTTGACCACCTTGTCGGAAACCTTGGCGTCGGGATGGGTGGGGAACTGGTAGGCCTTGACCGACGGGCCGATCTCCTGGGCCGCCGGGGTCAGCGCCCAGTCGACGAACTTCTTGCCGCTGACCGGGTTCTTCGCGCCCTTGACCAGGGCGACGCCGCCGGTCTCGTAGCCGGTGCCCTCGGCCGGGAAGCTCACCCGCAGATCCGGGAAGCCGGCCTCGATGGTCGCCACGCAGTCGTGCGAGAAGATGACCCCGACCGCGACCTCGCCCCGGGCGGCCATCTGCGCCGGCGCCGCGCCGGACTTGGTGTACTGCAACACGTTCGGGTGCAGCTCGCGCATGTAGCCCAGGGCCTTGCTCTGGTCGCCGCCGGCGAGCTGGACCTGGGTCCACAGCGCCGTGTAGGCGGTGCCGGAGGTGGAGGGGTGTGCCATCCCGATCTCCTTGGCCAGCTTCGGGTTGAGCAGGTCGGCCCACGACTGCGGCACCGGCACGCCCTTCTCGGCGAGGATCTGGCTGTTGCTGCAGAAGCCGAGCGCGCCGACGTAGACGCCGGTCCAGAGGCCGGCCGGATCCTTGTACTGGGTCGGGATCGCCGCGGCGCCGGCGGAGACGTAGGGATCGAGCAGGCCGTCGACACCCGCCGCGGCGTAGCCGTCGGCGGGTCCGCCGTACCAGACGTCGAACTCGGGGCTGCTCTTGCCGGCCTTGATCCGGGCCAGCGCTTCGCCGCTGGACAGCCGGACCACGTCGGCCCGCACCCCGGTGGTCTCGGTGAACGTCTTGGTGGTCGCCGCGCACCAGTCCTCGGTGGCGCCGCAGACCACGTGCACGATGGTGGCGTCGCCGGCGCTGTTGTCACCGCCGGCGTTCTGCTTGGTGCAGGCCGGCACGGCGACTCCGGCGAGCATGAGCGTGACCGTTAGCGTCGCGAGACGACGCGTGCGTGGTGCCTTCACGGACTCGACCTCCTTGGCGATGGCGGATCGCTACGATGCGATGCGGTGCTGCGGTCAGGCTATGAGCGCGTGAGCGCCGCCACGGTGACACTCTCGTGAGTGCGGGTGACAGTCCTGTCACCAACCGGGCGCCCCGGCGGGGCCGCGGGAATGAGACCATGGACGCCCTGGAACTGCGACAGGGGAAGCGCGGTGACGAGCGCCTGGTGGGGACTGGCCATCGCGGTGATCGGTGCCCTCGGCGGGGCCGCCGGGACCGCGCTGGTGCTGCGCCGCGGCGCCGGCCGGATGCGAGCCGAGCTGGCCGCGCTGGAGCTGATGGTGCAGAGCCGTGCCGACCAGGTCAATGCGCTCAGCCACGAGCTGCGCACCCCGCTGAGCATGATCAAGGGCGCGGTCGACCTGCTCCGCGAAGGCACGCCCGGCCCGCTCACCGGGGCGCAGGAGAAGTTTCTCCAGGTGGTGGACAACCAGTCGACGCAGGTGATCAGCCTCTGCGAGAGTCTGCTGCTGCAGGCGAAGATCGAGGCCGGCTTGTTCACCCCGCGTCCGGAGAAGACCGATGTGGCGGTGATCGTGCGCGATGTCACCGCCGCCATGCGGTCCCTGTGCGAGCAGCGCGACCAGCGGATCACTCTGGACACCCCGCAGGTGATGCCGCGCATCCTGGCCGACCCGATGCTGCTGACCCAGGCGATGACCAACCTGCTGTCCAACGCCAGCCGCTTCACCACCACCGGCGGCAGCATCGACGTCCGGGTGATGGTGGTGGACTCCGGGGTGGCCGTCTACGTCACCGATGACGGGGCGGGGATGACCCGGACCGAGCGGGAAAGGCTCTTCCAGCGCTTCGCCACCGGCCGGCCGCTGCTCGACGGGACCGGCCTCGGCCTGGTGATCACCAAGATCATCATCGAGCTGCACGGCGGCGAGATCCTTGTGCACACCGCGTCGACCCGGGGGACGACGTTCCTGCTGACCCTGCCGAGCGGGTCATGAGCGCCCCGCCCCGGCCCACCGCGCTGGTGGTCGACGACGAGCCGCAGATGGTGATCATCGTCGAGTTCGCGCTCCGGACCCAGGGCTTCGACGTGCTCACGGCGTCGGACGGAGCCACCGCGCTGCACCTGCTGAAGACCCGCCGGGTCGACCTCGCCATCCTCGACATCCTGATGCCGACCATGAGCGGGCTGACGCTGTGCCAGCTCATCCGGGCCCGCTCCGATACGCCGGTCCTGCTGCTCAGCGCGCTCGGTCAGCAGCAGGACGTGATCGCCGGACTGGAGCACGGCGCCGACGACTACGTCATCAAGCCGTTCCATCCCCGCGAGGTGGCGTTGCGCGCGCAGGCACTGGTCCGCCGGCGGCGTGACCACCCGGGCCTGATCACCGTCGGGCAGCTGGTGATCGACCCCGCCACCCAGAGCGTGACACTGGGCGGCCAGCGCATCGACCTGCCCTTCACCGAGTTCAAACTGTTGCTGCACCTGGCCAGCCGGCGGGGCGTCCCGCAGTCCTGGCAGGACCTGCTGCGCACGGTCTGGGGAACGCCGGACCTGCTCGGCGGCCGCGACGTGGTGAAGTCCACGGTGTACAGGCTCCGCTCCCGGCTGGCCGCGCTGCCGGGCGGAAGCAACTATCTGTGCACCCTGCGCGGCGTCGGCTACCTCATGCCGGACGTCCCGTCGCCGTAGCGCCGTCCCGATGCCGACGCCCATCCGGGACCGTGCGCGCGACCGGCGGGTCAGCCCAGCAGGTGGGTGAGGCCGAACCGGCGGGCCAGCCGCTCGGCCGCGGCGGCCTGCGGCGCGGACTCGGCGCCGGCCGCTGCCGCCGCCTCGGCGTCGAGCAGCAACGCCGGCACCTGGACGGGCCGCCACCGGACGCGGCCCGCGGCCGCCAGCAAGGGCGCGATCACGGTACGGGCCCGGGCCGGCTCGCCGTGCCGCAGCCACCCGCGCCCGACCGACAGATACGCGTCAGCGCCGAACAGCCAGGCGCTGCCCGGCGGCGTCTCGATCCCGGCGACCAGCCCGTCCGCCTCCTCCAGCAGGGCGCGCGAACCGGTCACCGCCGCGAGCGGGCCCAGGCAGCGCACCAGGTAGGCCGCGCCGCCCTCGCCGCCACCGCGGTCGCAACCCTCCTCCAGCAGCGCCACGGCCTCGGCGTCCGCGCCGGCGGCCAGCAGCGAACCCGCGAGCTGCGCGCACGCGGCGACCCGCCACCACGGGTGGTTCGCGTCGCCGGTCAGCGCGTACGCCTGGCGCCCGTACCCGATCGCCGGCCGGTACGCGCCGCGGAGCTGGTGCACCCAGCCCAGGTTGCCGACGAACCAGCCGGCGTAGGCGCCGTACCCGCTGCGCCGGTTCACCTCCCGGGCCGACTCGATGCGGTCGATCGCGTCGCCCCACCGGGCCGCGGCGATCGCCGGGAACGCGCCCTCGAACAGCGCCCACTGCAGCCGCCACAGGTCGTTCTGCTTGTGCAGCAACGGTTCCAGCTCGTCCAGCACCGGGATCAGCCGGCCGATCTCACCCAGGTAGGCCCAGCTGGTCTTCACCCCGTCCAGGGCCACGGCCAGGGCCCGCTCGTCGTTGCCGGGCCTGGTGGTCTGGACGGCGCGCTGGGCGTACCCGAGGGCCGTGGAGAATTTGAGCCGGCTGCTGGAGACGATCGCGAGCCGGCTCAGCAGGTCGGCCTCCATGGTGCGGTCCGCCAGCGACTCGGCGATGGCGAGACCGCCCCGCAGATGCTCGACGCACCGGGCGATCGGCTGGCCGAGCGCGATCGGCACGTCCCCGCCGAGTTCCCGCAGCCCGATCATCTCCAGCCGCCGGTCACCGACCCGCCGGGCGGTGCGCACCGCCGCGTGGAAGTCGGCCAGCGCCGCCGGATAGGCGGCCAACGCCTCCCGGACCCGGCCCCGCGCCTGGTACGCGCGCCCGGTCACCTCCGGCGCGCCCGCCCGGTGCGCCGCGTCCAGGGCGCTGGTCAGCAGCGCCTCGGCGTCCGCCGCGGCGAACCGGCGGCCGGCCTGCTCCCCGGCGACCAGGAACGCCCGGGCGGCGCGATCCCAGTCACCGGCAGCCCGGGCGTGCGCGGCCACCTGCTCCGGGTGATCGCTGAGCAACTCCGCCGCCCGCCGGTGGTACGCCACCCGGGCCGGTGCGGGCGTCGTCGTGTAGAGCACCTCGCGGATCAGATCGTTGGCGAACTCGTACGCCCGGCCGGCCACCACCAGCAGCCGGGCGGTCAGCGCCTGCTCGCAGCGTCGGACGGCCTCGGCGGGCGGGACCGCGAGCAGGCCGGCCAGCAGGTCCGGCTCCATGGTCGCGTCCAGGGTCGACGCCGCGCGCAGCAGCTCCTCGACCGCCGCGCCCGTGCGGGCCACCCGGGCGAGCACCGCCGCCTGCAGGGAGTCCGGGATCCCGTCGTCGCCGGCGGCCAGCGCCCGCAGCGTCTCCACCACGAACAGCGCGTGCCCGCCGGTCCGGTGCAGGATCCGCGGGGCCAGCTGGGCCTGCCCGGCGCGGGTGGCGAGGCTGGTCACGGCGTCGGCGGGCAGGGGGCCGAGCTCCAGCCGGGTCGCCACCTCGTCGAGGGTCCGCAGGGTGGCGGCACCTTCCTCCGCCCGTACCGTGGCAAGAATGAGCAGCCGGCCGCGGGCGTGCCGGGCCAGGTAGTGCAGCAGCTCGACGGTGGCCAGGCCGGAATTGTGCAGATCGTCGAGCAGCAGCAGGGCCGGCTGCCGGGCGGCGATCCCGGACAGATATCCGCTGACCGCCTCGTAGGCGCGTCCCCGGGCGAGTTCGGGCGCGACCACCGGCGCTGGCGAGTCCCCGAGCAGGGCGCCGACCTGCGGCACCAGCTCCGCCAGCACGGGCGCGGCCAGCGCGCGCACCAGCGCGGCCGGTGACCGCGCGGCGTGCGCGCCCAGCGCGTCGACGAACGGCTGCAGGAACAGCGAGCTCTCCGCGGCGTAACAGCGCACCGACAGCACCACCCCGCCGGTGCGGCCGGCCAGGTCGACGGCCGCACCGGCGAGCCGGGTCTTGCCGATCCCGGCCTCCCCGCTGATCAGCACCAGGGCCGGCCGGCCGGCGACCGCGTCCCGCCAGGCACCGGCCAGGCGGGCGGTCTCCGCGGCGCGGCCCGCCAGCGACGATTCCGTGGTGACGGCGGCCGGGCCGGAAGTGGCCGGGCCGGCCGCCTGGGTGGTCGGCGGCTTCTCCTCGCGGAGGATGCCGAGGTGGACCGCTCGGGTCTCCGGGGCCGGATCCGTGCCGAACTCCTCGGCCAGTGCCACCCGCAGCCGCTCGTAGGCCGACAGCGCCCGGGCCGGCTGGGCCAGGGCGGCCTCGGCGCGCATCAGCAGCCGGCAGGCGGCCTCGTCGTAGCCGTCCGCCGCGATCGCCGCGACCGCCAGCTCCCGCGCCGTCTCGGCGTCGGCACTGGCCAGGGCGGCCTCGGCGGCCAGCTGCCGGGTGCGCCGGAGCAGCTCGCCCGTCTCGGTGCGGGCGGGCCGGGCCCACTCCGCGTCCCGGTCCTCCGGCAGCGCCTCCCCGCCGCCGAGCAGGTCGAGCACCCGGCCGGCCACCGCGGCCGCCAGCCCGGGCTCGGCGGCGGCCAGGTGCCGGGCCGCGGCGGCGAGATCGGCGGCGGCCAGATCCAGGTCGACCAGGACGGCGGGCGGGCGGCCCAGCCGGTAACCCTCGCGGCCACCGGTGACGATCTCCGCCCCGAACCGCGACCGCAGCCGGCTGACCAGGGTGGCGACGTTGTCCGCGGCCCGTCGCGGCGGGCTGCCGGCCCAGAGCACCTCCAGGACGCGGTCCATCGGCACCGGCCCGGCGCGGTGCACGGCGAGCAGCTTGAGCAGGGTGCGCGCCTTGCGGCTGCCGACCATGGGCACGCCGTCGGCGGCACCGCCGGCGCGGATCGCGAACGGACCGGCCAGGCGCAGCCACACCGCGCCCGCCGTCTGGGTGGCCACGCCGCCAGCCTACGAGGATCACCGGCCCGGTGGATCGCCGCCGGCGGCCGGATTCCCGACAGCTTCCGGCGCGATTCTCGGCAATACGGTCAATGCCGGATAACGCTGTTCATCGCTCGGCGGTGGCCGCCGGGACAATCGCCGAAACAGCGCTGCTCCGTCGTCGGTCATCGTGGTTCCGTGGTGTCGGTGATCCGGCTGACCAGCAGTTATCCGATGGTTGCCGTGACCGCGTGCCACCAGGCGGTCGCCCGTGGGGGGAGGCCGGCAACCGAACGGCGACCGGGAGGCAGCCAAGCTGCGATCAACGCGCCCGGAGCAGGGCCGAAGGGAACAGTGAACCTGGCAGCAAGCCAGGCGCCGTTCTCCGAAAGGGTCCTCCTTGCGCTCGCTGCTTCGCCGTTTCGCCCTGGCCGCCCTCATCGCCCCCGCCGCCGCTTTCGGCGTCTCGATGTTCGCATCCCCGGCCGAAGCCGCCCCCGCGGCGGTGCAGGAGCAGAGCCTGCAGACCGAGGTCACCCGCCTCACCAACGCCCAGCGCACCGCCCACGGCTGTGCCGCTGTCACCGTCAACGTGCGGCTGACCGCCGCCGCGGTCGACCACAGCGCCTGGATGGCCCAGACCGGCACGTTCTCGCACACCGGCCGCGCCGGCTCCACCTTCCTGGTCCGGGCCCGGGCCGCCGGCTTCGCCCGCCCCGCCGGTGAGAACATCGCCTGGGGCTACCGCACCGCCGCGGAGGTCGTCAACGCCTGGATGAAGAGCCCCGGCCACCGCGCCAACATCCTCAACTGCAAGTCCAAGACCGTCGGGGTCGGCGCCGTCCGCAACGCCGTCGGCGCCCCGTACTACACGCAGGTCTTCGGCTTCTGAGCAGGCTTCTGCCCCGCGTCGGCCCGGCCGGCGCGGGGCATCGCCGCGTCCCTCGAACGGGGGGAAAGCGGCTGTTTCTTCTCGGCGGGACGTCATGACCTGTCTCCGCCGGCCTCTCCTCACCATGGCGAAATCCTCGAAACTCTTCCGCAAGGCGGGGGTGGCCGGCCTGGTCGCCGCCGCACTTTCCCTGCCCGTCCTCGGTGGGGCCGCCGGAGCGGCTCCGTCCGACCCGGCCGCTCCCGCGGCGGCCGTCCAGGCCCCGGCGCTGAGCAAGGCGGCGAAGTCTCAGCTGGCGCGTCCCCGCGGCGCCGTCTGCGTCAACGCGCACATCCAGAACATCGGCTGGCAGGGGTGGCGCTGCTCGCGCGGCGGTAGGCCCGTGCTGGCCGGCACCGTCGGCCAGTCGCTGCGCCTCGAGGCATTGTCGATCTCCACCAGTCGTACCGGTGGCGTGTGCGCCCAGGCGCACGTGCAGGATCTCGGCTGGCAGCGGACGCGCTGCGGCCGCGACAATGAGCAGATCACGGTCGGCACCGTCGGGCGCTCACTGCGCCTGGAGGCGCTGCGGCTCAGCACCCGCACCGGCGTGTGCGCCCAGGGGCACGTGCAGAACATCGGCTGGCAGCCGTGGCAGTGCGTGCCGCGCTCCGCCACCGCCACCATCGGTACGGTCGGGCAGTCCCTGCGCCTGGAGGCGCTGCGCGTCCGCGTCTGACCCCGCCGACGTGAAGACGGGAACGGGAGCGCTGAGAGCGGATCCTCAGCGCTCTCGTTCCCGGTGGTGGACGATGTTGATGACGTTTCCGTCCGGCGCGCGCACGAAGAAGCGGCGCACGCCCCAGGGCTCTGTCGTGATCGGGTGCACGATCTCGTAGCCGAGCCGCTGAGCCTCCGCATAGGCGGCTTCGATGTCATCGGTGTGTACGGAGATCACCGAGTCTTCCGGTGCGGTGGCGTCGCGAGTGACGAGCTGGACGTGCGCCCCGGTGTCGGGAGAGGTGTATCGGGCCACCCATCCCATGTTGAACTCCTCGGTGCTCAGCCCGAGGTAGCCGCTGTAGAAGTCCTTCGCCGCCGCGACCTCGGGCACGCGCAGGTTGGCCGTGATACGGGTGACGCGCATCCCCCGAGGCTAGCGGCAGGTGCGACGAGGTGCAGCGCGGCCGGGGTCAGGCGCCGGTCGCCTTGCTCAGGTCGTTGCCGTAGTAGGCGCCGGCGCCGTGCTTGCGGGTGAAGTGCCGGTCCAGCAGCCACTGCGGGGCCGAGGCCGCCGGGTTGAGGGCGAGCGTCTTGAGGGCCATCTCGGCGACGGCCTCGCAGATGATGGCGTGCTCCACCGACTTGCCGGCGTCCTTTCCCCAGGTGAACGGGCCGTGGTTCGCCGCGAGGGCCGCCGGGGTGGCCTGCGCGTCGGCGTCGGTGCCGATGAGTTCGATGATCGCCCGGGCGGTGTTGAACTCGTACTCGTGGGCGCATTCCTCGGCGGTCAGGTCGCGGGTCACCCGGACCGGGCCGCTGAAGGTGTCGGCGTGCGTCGTGCCGAAGACCGGCACGTCCCGGCGGGCCTGCGCGAACGCGACAGCGTTGGTGGAGTGGGTGTGGGTGATCCCGCCGACCGACGGCCACGCCAGGTAGAAGGCGCGGTGGGTCTCGCTGTCCACCGACGGCTTGAGCCGGCCGGACACGACGCGGCCGGACTCGAGGTCGACCGGCACGAGCAGGTCGGCGGTCAGGTCGTCGTAGGCGACGCCGGACGGCTTGATCAGGTAGATGCCCGCCGCGCGGTCGACGCCGCTGGCGTTCCCCCAGGTGAGCGCGGCCAGGCCGGCCTTCGGGATGAGCCGGTTGGCCCGCAGCACGGCGTCGCGCAGGGCCTGGTCGTCGGCGTTCGTCATCCGGTCATCCTTCGGTCTCCGTGTGCGGTGGGCAACCGATGTTAACGTTCACATCAGGTTGCGTCCAATGAAAGCCCGGACTTCCCGCCCCCGGCACGGCGGGCGCCGTACCGGGGGACAACCCGCCGGTCAGCCGGGCAGGCCGACCAGGGGGACGACCTCCGGCGCGCCCAGCCGGGCGGCGTCGGCGGTCTCGTCGTCGGGTTGTTCCTGGGATGCCCGTTCCGCCCGCACCCGGGCCGTGTAGTGCTCGACCTCGCGGTCGGTCTGCTCCGGGCTCCAGCCCAGCACCCCGGCCATCAGTTCGGCGGCGGGCCGGGCGGCGGCCACCCCGCGGTCGAAGGTCTGCACGGAGATGTGGGTGCGCCGGGTCATGACGTCCTCCAGGTGCCGGGCGCCCTCCAGCGCGGCGGCGTACGCGATCTCCGCCCGCAGGTAGTCGCCCGCCCCGGCCAGCGGCTCGCCCAGCGACGGGTCCCGGCGGACCAGCGCCAGCACCTCCTCGACCAGCGTGCCGTACCGGCGCAGCAGGTGCTCGACCCGCGCCACGTGCAGGCCGGCCTCGCGAGCCAGCACCCGGCGCTGGTTCCACAGCGCGGCGAAGCCCTCCGCGCCGAGCAGCGGCACGTTCTCCGTGCACGAGGCGGGCACCCCGTCGCCGAGGCCGTGCGCCGCGGCGTCGACCGCGTCGCGGGCCATCACCCGGTACGTCGTGTACTTGCCGCCGGCCACCACGACCAGGCCCGGGGCCGGGCTGCCGACCGTGTGCTCGCGGGACAGCTGCGACGACATCTCCGACTCGCCGGACAGCAGCGGGCGCAGTCCGGCGTAGACACCCTGCACGTCCTCGCGGGTCAGCGGGGTCACCAGGACCTTGTTGACCTCCGTCAGCAGGTAGTCGATGTCGCGGCTGGACGCGGCCGGGTGGGCCTTGTCCAGCGCCCAGTCGGTGTCGGTGGTGCCGACGATCCAGTGCCGGCCCCACGGGATGACGAACAGCACGCTGCTCGCGGTCCGCAGGATCAGCCCGGTGCTGGAGTGGATGCGGTCGCGCGGCACGACCAGGTGCACGCCCTTGGAGGCGCGCACGTGGAACTGCCCGCGCTCGCCGACCAGGGCCTGGGTGTCGTCGGTCCACACCCCGGTCGCGTTGATCACCTGACGGGCGCGGATCTCGAACGGGACGTCGTGTTCGAGGTCGACCGCCGTCACCCCGGTGACCCGCTCACCCTCGCGCAGGAAGCCGGTGACCCGGGTACGGGACGCGACGTGCGCGCCGTACGCGGCCGCGGTCCGGGCCAGGAACATGGTGTGCCGGGCGTCGTCGACCTGGGCGTCGTAGTACTGCAGCGCGCCGATCAGGGCTTCCGGCTTGAGCCCCGGGGCGACCCGCAGGGCGGCGCGGCGGCCGAGGTGCCGGTGCCGGGGCAGGCCGCGGGCGTTGCCGCCGGAGATGCCCATCGTGTCGTAGAGGGCGACGCCCGCGCCGGCGTACACCCGCTCCCAGCCGCGGTGCTGCAGCGGATAGAGGAACGGCACCGGGCGGACCAGGTGCGGGGCCAGGCGCTGGATCAGCAGGCCGCGTTCCCGCAGGGCCTCGCGGACCAGTCCGAAGTCGAGCATCTCCAGATACCGCAGGCCGCCGTGGATCAGCTTGCTGGAGCGGCTGGAGGTGCCGCTGGCGAAGTCGCGGGCCTCGACCAGCCCGACGGACAGCCCTCTGGTCACGGCGTCGAGGGCGCTGCCGGCGCCGACCACGCCCGCGCCGATCACCAGCACGTCAAGTTCCTCGCCGCCGGCCAGCGCCGCGATCGCCTGGGCGCGGGCCTGCGGAGACAGTGTCCCGGTTTTCATGACCGATTCCCTTCTGTGGGGCCGGATGCGGCCCTTTCCTCAGTGGTGCGGCTCATCCGACGTCGACCCAGTCGAGGGTCCGCTGGACGGCCTTCCGCCAGCCCGCGTACCCGTCGGTCCGCTGCTCCGCCGACCAGCCCGGGACCCACCGCCGGGCCTCGCGCCAGTTGGCGCGCAGCTCGTCGGTCGAGGACCAGAAGCCGACCGCGAGACCGGCCGCGTAGGCCGCGCCGAGCGCGGTGGTCTCGGCCACCGCGGGACGGCTCACCGGTACGCCCAGAATGTCGGCCTGCAACTGCATGCACAGCGCGTTGGCCGTCACCCCGCCGTCGACCTTCAGCACGTCCAGCCGGACGCCGGAGTCCTGCTCCATCGCCTCGATGACGTCGCGGCTCTGGTAGCAGATGGCCTCCAGGGTGGCCCGGGCGAGGTGCGCGCCGGTGTCGTACCGGGAGAGCCCGACGATCGCGCCGCGGGCGTCCGAGCGCCAGTAGGGGGCGAACAGCCCGGAGAACGCCGGGACGAAGTAGACGCCGCCGTTGTCGCGCACCCGGGCGGCGAGTTCCTCGCTCTGCGCCGCGTCGGTGATGATGCCGAGCTGGTCGCGCAGCCACTGGACGGCGGCGCCGGTGACGGCGATCGCACCCTCCAGGGCGTACACCGGGGGCTGGTCGCCGAACCGGTAGCAGACCGTGGTGAGCAGCCCGTGCTTCGAGCGCACCGGCTCCGTGCCCGTGTTGAGCAGCATGAAGTTGCCCGTACCGTAGGTGTTCTTGGCCTCGCCGGGCGCGAAGCAGACCTGGCCGACGGTCGCCGCCTGCTGGTCGCCGAGGGCGCCGGTGAGCGGCACCTCGCCGGCGAGCGGGCCGTCGGCGCGGGTGACGCCGTAGCCGGCCGGGTCGCTGGAGGGCCGGATCGCGGGCAGCATGGCCCGCGGCACGCCGAAGATCGCGAGCAGCTCGTCGTCCCAGTCCAGCGACTCCAGGTCCATGAGCATGGTGCGGCTGGCGTTGGTCACGTCGGTGACGTGCGCGCCGCCGTCGATGCCGCCGGTGAGGTGCCACAGCAGCCAGGTGTCGATCGTGCCGAAGGCCGCGTCGCCGCGCTCGGCGGCGGCCCGCAGCCCGTCGACGTTCTCCAGCAGCCACTGCAGCTTGCCGCCGGAGAAGTACGGCGCCGGCGGCAGCCCGGTGCGCTCGCGGATCAGCTCGGCGCGGCCGTCGCGGTGCAGCGCGGCCGCGATCCGGTCGGTCCGGGTGTCCTGCCAGACGATCGCGTTGTAGTAGGGCCGGCCGGTCCGGCGGTCCCACACCACGGTGGTCTCGCGCTGGTTGGTGATGCCCAGCGCGGCCAGGTCCACCGCGACCAGCCCGGCGCGCGACAACGCGGTGCCGATCACCGTCCGGGTGTTCTGGATGATCTCCACGGGGTCGTGCTCGACCCAGCCGGCCCGGGGCATCAGCTGCCGGTGTTCCAGCTGGTGCCGGCCAACCTCGGCGCCCGACCGATCGAAGATCATGAACCGGGTGCTCGTGGTGCCCTGATCCACCGCGCCGACGAAGTCCGCCACCGGCCTGGCCCCTTTCGCGTCCGAAGGTTTGATCGAGACGGTAGGCAGGCCGGCGGGCCGCGGCAACGCGCCCGGTTCGACGATGTCGAACGTTTTCGCGCACCGGGCGGGCTACCATCGCGGTCGTGCCCGGCCTGATCCAGTCCATCCAGCGCGCGGCGGCCGTCATCCGGCTGCTCGCCGCCGGGCCCGGCTGGCTGCGCGCGAGCGAGATCGCCGCCTCCCTGGGCCTGGCCAAGGCCACCACCCACGGCATCCTGCGCACCCTGCAGCACGTCGGCTTCGTCCAGCAGGACGCGGCCTCCGGGCGCTATCAGCTCACCGCGTCGGTGCTGGTGCCGGGCACCCGGCCGATGGACCGCAACGAGCTGCGCTCGCGGGTGATCAACTGGGCCGACCCGCTCGCCGCCCGCAGCGGTCAGGCGGTCCGGGTCGGCACGCTGCTCGACGGCCAGGTGCTGGTGGTGCACCACGTGTTCCGGCCCGACGACACCCCGCAGGAGCTGGAGACCGGTGCGCTGCTGCCCGCGCACGCCACCGCCCTGGGCAAGGTGCTGCTCGCCCACGACGCCGGCAGCGCGCGGGCGGCCGGGGCGGGGCCGCTGACCGCGTACACCCGGCGCACGGTGCGCCGGGGTGTGGCGCTGCGCCGGGCGCTCGCCGAGGTCCGCGACCAGGGCTGGGCCGCCGACGTCGAGGAGTCGGTGGCCGGGCAGTCCGGCATCGCCGCGCCGATCCGCACGTACGGCGGGCTGGTGGTCGGCGCCATCGGCGTCTCCGGTCCCACCGACCGGATCTGCGACAGCGCGGGCCGGGCTCGGCCCGCGCTGGTGGCCCTGGTCCGCGAGATCGCCCGCGCGGTCTCCCGCGACCTGACCAAGGCCGGCACGTGACCGAGACATACGTGGTCGCGATCGACCAGGGTACGACCAGCACCCGGTGCATCGTCTTCGACCGGCAGGGCCGGCTGGTGTCGGTGGTCCAGCGCGAGCACCACCAGTCGTACCCGCGGCCCGGCTGGGTCGAGCACGACGCGGCCGAGATCTGGCGCAACGTGCGCAAGCTCGCCCCGCAGGCGCTCGCCGAGGCCGGCATCGCCGCCACCCAGGTGGCCGCCGTCGGCATCGCCAACCAGCGGGAGACCACGGTGCTCTGGGACCGGCACACCGGCGCCCCGGTGCGGCCGGCGATCGTCTGGCAGGACACCCGGACCGCCGCGATGGTCGCCGACCTGGCCCGCGAGCCGGCGGCCGCCGCCGTGCGGGAGCTCTGCGGGCTGCCCCTGGCCGGCTACTTCTCCGCCCCGCGGATCCGCTGGATGCTCGACGACACCCCGGGCCTGCGCGAGCGTGCCGAGCGCGGCGACGTGCTGTTCGGCACGATGGAGAGCTGGCTGATCTGGAACCTCACCGGCGGCCCGGCCGGCGGCGTGCACGTCACCGACGTCACCAACGCCAGCCGCACCATGCTCATGGACCTGAGCACGCTGCGCTGGCACGACGATCTGCTCGCGTTCTTCGGGGTGCCGCGGGCGATGCTGCCCGAGATCCGGCCCTCGGCCGAGGTCTACGCCACAGCCACGGCGGCGCTGCCCGGCGTGCGGATCGGCGCCGCGCTGGGCGACCAGCAGGCCGCCCTGTTCGGGCAGACCTGCTTCGCGCCCGGCGAGGCCAAGTGCACCTACGGTACGGGCGGCTTCCTGCTGCTCAACACGGGTACGGCGCCGGTGCGCTCCCGGCACGGGCTGCTCACCACGGTGGCGTACCAGATCGCCGGCGAACCGGCCGCGTACGCCCTGGAGGGCTCGATCGCGGTGACCGGCTCGCTGGTCCAGTGGTTCCGCGACGGCCTCGGCCTGATCGCCAGCGCGCCCGAGATCGAGACGCTGGCCCGCACCGTCGACGACAACGGCGGCTGCTACATCGTCCCCGCGTTCGCCGGCCTGTTCGCCCCGCACTGGCGCAGCGACGCCCGCGGTGTGATCGCCGGACTGACCAGCTATGTCACCAGGGGACACCTGGCCCGTGCGGTGCTGGAGGCCACCGGCTGGCAGACCCGCGAGGTGGTGGACGCGATGAACGCCGACTCCGGGCTGGCGCTGCGCTCGCTCAACGTCGACGGCGGCATGACGTCGAACAACCTGCTGATGCAGTTCATCGCGGACGTGCTGGACGTGCCGGTGGTCCGCCCGATGGTGGCCGAGACGGTGTCGCTGGGCGCGGCGTACGCGGCCGGGCTGGCGGTGGGCTACTGGCCGGACGTGGCGGGGCTGCGGCGCAACTGGCACCGGGCGGCACAGTGGACCCCGGCGCTGGACCCGGCCCGGCGCGCGGCGGAGCACGAGAACTGGCGGGCGGCGGTCGAGCGCACGCTGGGGTGGATCCGTACGCCGGAGGCGGAGCCCGATATCCGGCATTGACCGGCCGGCGAGGCCGGCGGCCGCTACCGTGGAGGCGATATGTCGTGAATTGCGGGAGAAGCGATGCGGATCGGCCTACTGCGCTCTTTCGGCTCGGTGCTCGCCTCGGCCGCCATGGCGGTGCCCACCGTCTGGTTTCCCGCTCCGGCGGGCGCGGCCCCCGGCGACGACCCCGCGAAGATCCGGGCGTACGTCGCCAACTTCGGCAGCAACTCGGTGTCCGTCATCGACATGAGCACCGAGACCGTGGCGGAGACCATCGCGCTGAGCGGCGACTACTCGTTTCCGGTCGACGTGGCGTTGTCCGCGGACGGCACGACCGGCTACGTGGTCACGGCCGACGGCTCCCTGGCGGTGCTCGCCACCACGCCCAACCTCCTGCAGGACACCGTCGCGGTCCCGGGCCAGCCGAGCGCCGTGGCGGTGGCACCCTCGGGAGAGCGGGTCTACCTCACCGACCGCGCCGGCGACGCGCTCACCGTCCTCGACGTCGCCGACCTCACCAACCCCGGCACGGTCCCCGTGGGCGACGAGCCCGCCGACGTCGCGGTCTCGCCCAGCGGTGCCGCCGTCTATGTCGCCAACTTCGGGTCCGACACCGTGTCGGTGCTCGACGCCGCGACCGCGACCGTCGTCGCCACCGTCCCGGTCGCCGACGAACCCGCAGGCGTGACGGTGTCGCCGGACGGCACCCGGGTGTATGTCGCCACCGCGGCCAACACCGTCGACGTCATCGACGCGGACACCAACACCGTGACCGCCCGCTACGCCGCGGGCGGGGCGGTCCACCACGTCGCGGTCGCCCCGGACGGCGTCACCCTGTACGCCGCCACCACCGGGATCCGCGCGATCCGCGCCGCGGACGGCGTGACCGAGCACACGCTCGCCGCCGCGTCCGGCCCGGGCGGCGCCGAGGTCACCCCGGACGGCGCCGCGGTGCTGGTGAGCGCGCAGGCCACGGACCGCGTGACGGTGTACGACACCGCGCTCGGCGCGGCGGGCGCGGCCCGGCACATCGCGGTCGGCGAGCAGCCGGCCGGGATCGCGGTCGCCGCCGTCCCCGCGCGGCTCTATCCGGAGAACCTGACCGCGGCGCCGGCGCCCGGCACCGGGGAGATCGGGCTGAGCTGGGACGCGCCGTCGGACGACCCGGCGTCGTACCGGGTCTACGCGGGCACGGCGAGCACCGGCCCGTTCGCGGAGGTGACCGCGGGGTCGTGCACGGCGGTGGCGGGCACCGACACGTCCTGCACGGTGGCCGGGCTGACGCCGGGGACCGAGTACTACTTCACCATCATCGCCCAGGCCGGCGGCTTCGACAGCGCCGAGTCCGACAGAGTCTCGACCCGCGCGATCGAACCGCCCGCCGCCCCGGTCACCCCGTCCGCCGCGGTCACCGCCTCCCGGACGATCACCGTCACCTGGACGGCCGCGACCTCCACGGACGCGGCCCCGGTCGAGGAACACCAAATGGAGATGTCCGACGACGACGGCGACACCTACGGCGCGATCCCGGCGGGGACGTGCGTGTCGATGGCGGCGAGCCCGTGCACCGTGACCCTGCTCGGCAACGGGATCACCTACCGGTTCCGGGTGGTCTCGGTCAACAGCGCCGGCACGGGGGTCTCGGCCGGGTCCACCGGCGTCACCGCGGTCAGCGCGCCGGCGGCGCCGAGCAACGTGGAGGTCGAGACCGCCGGCGTGGCCGAGGTGGAGGTGTCCTGGACGCCGCCGGGCGGCACCGTCGACAGCTACCGCGTCTCGGTGGCCACGGCGGCGCCGTCCGGGCCGTACACGAAGGTCACGAGCGGGGCGTGTGCCACCCCGGCGGCGAGCCCCTGCCTGCTCACCGGACTGACCCCGGGCACCGTGTTCTGGGTCAAGGTCAGCTCCGTGCGCGGCGGCGTCGAGGGCACCCTCTCCGGCGTCTCCACCGGAATCTGGGCGCTGGGCCTGCCGGGCCGGCCCGGCACCCCGGCCGGGGCCATCGCCGGCGACAAGGCGCTGGCGGTGACCTGGTCCGCGCCGAGCGCGCCGGCACCGAGCGACGGCACCCCGGTGGACGGCTACCGGGTCGAGGTGGCGGCCGGCGCCGGTGGCTACACCACGGTGTCGACGGGCGGCTGCGCCGAGCCGGCCACGAGCCCCTGCACGCTGACCGGGCTGACCGCCGGCACGAGCTACAAATTCCAGGTCACGGCCGTCAACACGCTCGGCCCCGGCCCCACCTCCCCGGAATCGTCCGCGCTGACCGCGGCCACCACGCCGAGCGCGCCGACCCTGCTGACGGCCACCCGGGGCAACGGCTCGGTGAGCCTGGGCTTCACGGCGCCGGCCAGCACCGGCTGGAGCGACCTGACCAGGTACGACGTGTCCACCGACGGCGGATCGACGTGGGCGCCGCTCACGGTCGTCGACGGTACCGGCGGCGCCCGGACCGCGACGGTGCCGGGCCTGGCCAACGGCACGACGTACGCGGTGAAGGTGCGCGCGGTGAACGCGGTCGGGGAGGGGACGGTGGCCGACGCGGGCTCGGTGACACCGGCGACGTTCCCGGCGGCCCCGTCCAGCCTGACGGTCACGCCGGGCGACGCCGGCGGTGCCCTGTCGTTCGTGCCCGGCGGCGACGGGGGCGACACGGTCCTCCGGTACGAGGTGTCGACCGACGACGGGGCGAACTGGGAGCAGGTGAGCACGGAGCCGGGCCCGGGCGGCACCCTGACGGCGACGCTGACCGGACTCGCGAACGCCACGTCGTACCCGGTGCGGGTGCGTGCGGTCAACGGCGTCGGCGGGGGCACGGCGAGCGACGGTCAGTCGTTGACACCCGTAGCCGCCCCCACCCCTTCGGCGTCGGCCAGTCCCTCGGTGTCGGCCAGTCCCTCGGCTACGCCTTCTGCCACGGTCTCGGCCACTCCCTCTTCCACGGTCTCGGCCACTCCCACGGCTACTGCCACCGCTGATCCCACTCCCACGGCTACGCCGACTCCCACTGCCACGGCTACGGCTACGCCGACTCCTACCCTCACGGTTACGCCGACTCCTACCCTCACGGCGACACCGGCTCCCACCGCCACGGCGACACCGGCTCCCACCGCCACGGCGACACCGATTCCCACCGCCACACCGGTTCCCACCGCCACGGCGACCCCGACTCCCGCTCCCACCGCGGCTTCGCCCGGTGTGCCCACCGCTGTGTCCGCGGCCGCCGGCACCTCCTCGATCACCGTGCGCTGGGCCGCGCCCACCGAGAACGCCGGCCTGGTGACGCGGTACACCGCTTTCGCCGACCCGGGACCGGCCTCGTGCACCACCGCGACGGCACGGGAGACCACCTGCACTCTCGGCGCGGTCGCCGGCACCTCCTACACGGTCACGGTCGTGGCGCACACCTCCGCCGGCGTCGACTCGGCGCCGTCCCGCCCGTCCGCCCCGGTCACCGCGACGCTCCCGGCCGTCCCGGTGATCGTCCCCGACACCGACGCCACCATGACCACGGACCAGGGGCCGATCAGCGCCGCGGCACCCGGCCAGCAGATCGTTCTCATCGGCACCGGCTTCGCCCCGCACTCCACGGTCACCATCGCCATCTACTCCGCGCCGATGCTGCTGGCCACGGTGACCACCGACGCCCGTGGCGACTTCACGCACGGCGTCACCGTGCCGGCGGACCTGCCGGTCGGGGAGCACACGTTCGTGGCCACGGGCGTCGACGCGGACGGCGATCCCTACGCCATGAAGCTTCCCGTCGCGGTCGCGCCCACCACCGGCACCGGCACCCTCGCCGCGACCGGCGCCGGAACCGCACCCCTGGTGGCGACCGGCCTGCTCCTCATCGTCGTCGGCGCGATCGCCCGCCGCGCCGGCGTTCGCGCGGGACCGGTGCGACGGCCCGGCTGAGCCGCTGCGCGCCCCGCCGGTCGCCGATCCGGTGCTGAGGCTGGCCCCCGCGGGGCCACGATCGGGTGCGGAGACGGCACTAGGCTGCGGTGGTGAGCACACCGGTGAGCAACAGTGAGCTGGGCGCCTTCCTGCGCGGCCGCCGCGAGGCGTTGTCCGCGGCCGAGGCCGGGCTGCCCACCGGCAGCCGACGGCGCACCCCCGGCCTGCGCCGCGCCGAGCTGGCCACGCTAGCCGGGGTCAGCGTCGACTACCTCACCCGGCTGGAGCAGGGACGCGACCGCCATCCGTCCGCCGAGATCCTCGGTGCGCTCGCCGACGCGCTGCGGCTGTCCGCCCCGGAGCGCATCCACCTGCGGATGCTCGCCAAGGTGACCGGCGGCCCGGCCTGCCGGGGCATGGCGGTCGAAGCGCCGAACCGCACGGTCCGGCCCACCGTCCGGGCGCTGCTGGACCGGCTCGAACCGGCCCCGGCGTACGTGGTCAACCGGCTGGGCGACGTGCTGGCGTGCACCACCGGCTACCGGCGGCTCGCGGCGCCGCTCGGCCTGCTGGACGGCGAGCGGCCCAACCTCGCGCGGTTCGTGTTCACCGACCCGCGGGCGCGGGCGGCGTACCCGGAGTGGGAGCGCGTCGCGGGCGAGTTGGTCGCCGCCCTGCCGGTCGCGGCCCGCCACTCCGATCCGTATCTGGCCGACCTCGTCGACGAGCTGACCGTCGCCGCCGGGGCGGCGTTCACCGACCGGCTGGCCTCGGCCGAGCCCGCCCGCCGGGCCGGGGTGGAACGCCTGGCCCATCCCGGCGTCGGCGAGCTGCGGCTCGCGTACGAGATGCTCGAACTACCTGACGCGGACGACCAGCGCCTCGTCGTCTACCTGCCCGCCGACGACGCCTCGTCCGCCGCGCTCGACCGCCTCAGCGGGCTCCGGCCGGGCGGCCTGCGCGCGGTTCCCGGGAGGTCCGCCGGCACCAGGTCGGCCTGACCGCCGGGTGCCGCGGCCCGGCGGGATTCGTTCAGGTCCGGTTGCCCGGTGTCGATAGGGGGAGAGGAAGGCGGCGAGGGGCGGCACGCGATGAGACCAGGTCGACGGTTGACCGTGCGCAAGCGGCTCTTCGTCATCGCGCTGATCGGCGCCCTGCTCACGGGAGTCGTCGGCGGCGTCGGGCTCTCCGGGTACGCGCGGCTCACCGCCGCCAGCCGCGCCGAGGCGCGGCTCGGCACGATCCAGGCGCTCACCCTGGTGTCCCAGTCGCTGCAGCACGAGGTGCGGGCGCAGGCCTGGTTCGGGGTCGCGATCGCCGAGGGCGACACCAGGCGGTCGAGGGTCGAGGTACGGTCCGAGTTCGACGAGGCCCGCACCACCATGCTCGCCACCAACGCCCAGCTCTCCGCCCTCACCGACGGCACCGTCTACGAGGCGGAGCTGCGGGAGATCGGCGCGGCCCAGGACCGGCTGCTCGGCCGGGCCGACTCGGTCATCCGGCTCAGCGCCGCGGACCGTCCCGCGGCGTTGACCGGCATCGGCATCTTGGAGGACCAGGCCGACACGCTCAACGACCAGATCTCGGGCCTGATCGAGAAGCTGTCCGCCGACCGGGCCGAGCAGCTCGCCGCCGCGGACCGCATCAAGCAGACCGACGCCCGGCGGCTGCTCGCCGCGGCGCTGCTGGCCGCGTTGCTGGTGCTCGGGCTGTCGGCCCGGCTGACCCGGTCGATCCTGCGCGACCTGCGCGCGGTCGACGAGGTGGCGCACCGCGTCGGCGCCGGCGACCTGGACGCCCGCGTCGAGAAGCCCCGCGACGACGAGATCGGCGCGCTGGCCCGGTCGTTCAACCACACCGCGGAACGGCTGAGCGAGACGGTGCAGCAGCTCACCGCGGAGGCACGGCGCGAGAAGCTCGGTAGCCAGCTCGCCGACGCCTTCGACATGGCCGAGACCGAGCACGACGCGTACGAGGTCGTCGCGAACACCCTGACCGTCCTCGGCCCGGACCGGCCCGCCGAGCTGCTGCTCGCCGACCACTCCGAGGCCCGGCTGACCACGCGCGCCACCGGCCGTACCAGTGAAGCGCCGTGCTGCCCGGTCACCTCGCCCTTCCATTGCGTCGCGGTGCGCCGCGGCCACCTGGTGTCGTTCGACGACAGCGACGCGCTCGACGCCTGCCCCAAGCTCCGGAACCGCCCGCAGGGCCGGGTGTCGGCGGTCTGCGTGCCGGTCACCTTCATGGGCCGCTCGCTGGGCGTCGTGCACACCACCGGCCCGGCCGGCCGGATGCCGGCCGGGGAGGCCCTCGCGGGCCTGGCGCTGCTCGGCGCGCAGGCCGGCAACCGGATCGGCACCCTGCGCTCGTTCGAGCTCGCCCAGCTGCAGGCCAGCACCGACGCGCTGACCGGGCTGCCCAACCGGCGCGCGTTCGAGAGCGAGGCCCGGGAACGGCTCCGGGGCGGTGGCCGGCTGGCGTTCGTGATGGCCGACCTGGACAAGTTCAAGCTGCTCAACGACGCGCACGGCCACGAGGCCGGCGACCGGGCGCTGCGGCTGTTCGCCCGGGTGCTGCGCGCCGGGCTGGGCAAGGACGACCTGGCCGGCCGGCTCGGCGGCGAGGAGTTCGGCATGGTGCTGAGCGAGGTCACCGTGGACCGGGCGGTGCTGGTGCTGGACCGGATCCGGGCCGCGCTGAGCGACGCGATCGACGGCGGCACGCCGCGGTTCACCGCCAGCTTCGGCGTGTGCGGCAACGACGGGCAGACCGGTTTCGAGGACCTGCTCCGGACCGCCGACAAGGCCCTCTACCGGGCCAAGCGCGAGGGCCGGGACCGGGTGGTCGCCGCCGGTGCGCCGAACCACGACCGGCAGCCGCCGGTCGAGGCCCCCGCGCCGGTCTACTCGCCCGCCGGTTAGCGGCCGGAGCCGTACCCACCCACCGTCGGGTAGCAAGATCGATAGCTTTATGATCTTGCCGCGTGATCCACAAAAGACTGTCCATAGTGGTAACGATCGGATTGATCGCGTTATCCACCCTCATGCCCGTCGAACCCGCCCTCGCCGAGGAGCCGTCCACGGCTGAACCACCCCGGGTGGAGCTGGTCCTCGACGTCAGCGGTTCGATGCGGGCCGCCGACATCGACGGCGCCACCCGCATGTCGGTCGCCAAGCGCGCCTTCGCCGAGGTCGTCGACGCCCTGCCGGAGACCACCCAGCTCGGCATCCGGGTGCTCGGTGCCACCTACCCCGGCGACAACAAGAAGGTCGGTTGCCGCGACACCCAGCAGATCGTCGAGGTCGGTCCGGTCGACCGGGACCGGGCCAAGGACGCCATCGCCACCCTGCGCCCGACCGGGTTCACCCCGGTCGGCCTCGCGCTGCGCTCGGCCGCCCAGGACCTGGGCACCGGCGGGTCGGCCCGGCGGATCGTCCTGATCACCGACGGCGAGGACACCTGTACGCCGCCCGACCCCTGCACCGTCGCCCGCGAACTGGCCGCCCAGGGCACCAGCCTGGTCGTGGACACGCTGGGCCTGGCGCCCGACGAGAAGACCCGCGAACAGCTCGTCTGCATCTCCACGGCCACCGGCGGCACGTACACCGCCGCGCAGAGCGAGCAGGAGCTGACCGGACGGATCAAGCAACTGGTCGAGCGGGCGGCCGTACCGCCAACGGTGGCTCCCGCACCGGTGGCCGGCGCCGCGGACTGCGCGACCGCGCCCATGCTGGCGGCCGGCGTCTACACCGACCGTGAGCGCATCGGCGAGCACCGGTACTACCGGGTGCCCGTACCGGCGGATCAGGAGCTGCGCGCCGCGGTGAGCGTGGCGCTCGACCGGCCGCTGAACCGTGATTACGGCGTACTGCTGAAGGCCGCGACCCTCGACGGCCGGGAGTTGGTCCGGGGCACCGACGCGGGCAGCGGCCGGGCCGACGTCCTCTCGGCCGGCCTGCGCTGGTCGGGCGACGAGGAGACCGGGCCCGCCGCTTCGTCGCCGCCCGGAGACGAAGAGCCGGCTCCGCCGGCGGAGGTCTGCCTGATCGTCAGCAACTCGTTCGCGTCGTCGACCGCGGCCACCGCGCCCGGCATGCCGCTGGAGCTGAGCATCGGCCTGGTCGAGGCGTCGTCCGCCCCGGACGCTCCCGGGCTCGGCCGTGGCTGGCTGTTGCTGCTCGTGCTCGGCGCCGCCGGGCTCGTCGCCGGCGTGCTCGCCGGCTGGCTGACCCGCTGGTGGGTCGCCACCTGGAGGGAGAACTGATGCGGCACACCCTGACCACCGCCGGGCTGATCGCCGCCGTGGCACTCTGCACCGCGGCGGCCACGCCCTCGCCGGCCGCCCCCGTCGGCAGCGCCGGCACCACCTTCCTGACCGCCGTCGCCGTCGCCCCGGCCCAGCCGGTGCACGTCGCCGCGGTCACCGGCGACTACCTCTACTGGTCGTTCACCGCCGAGGCCGGGCAACGGCCCGACGTCACCGCGACGGTGCGGTTGCCGCCGGCCGCCGACCGGCACGGCGCCCAGGCCTGGACGGTCGAGGTCTTCGACGGCCTGCGCCGCCGGCAGTCCTGCGTGGCCGGCGAGCAGAGCCCGCTCGCCGCCGCGGCCGCCACCCAGGTGGCGCTGCGCTGCCAGCTGCGGCAGGTCCGCTCCTGGGCCGAGCCGTGGGACGGTGACCCGCTGCCCGGCACGTACTACGTGCGGCTGTCCAGCACCGAGCTGCCCGACCGGGACCTGGGCCTGCCGGTGCAGGTCGACCTGCTGCTCGCCGCGCCGGCCGGGGACGACGGCGCCGACCAGGGCGTCCTGGCCGCGCCCCTGGTGCCGGACAACCGGCCCGGAAGCGTGCTGACCGGCTCCGCGCCGGCCTCGGCGGCACCGGTCGCGGACGACGACGACGGCGGGAGCTGGCTGCCGGCCCTGGGCTCCCGGTGGTTGTGGACCGCCGGCGGGGGAGTCCTGGCCGCGGTGGCCGGCCTGTTCGGTTTCTCCCTGACCCGCCGCCGCCCCCGGGCGGCCTGACGAATTCCGTGCTGCCCCCGGTCGCGGGCTTCGTGTCGCCTCGGTCGCGGGGCTTCTTGTTGCCCTCGGTCGTGCGGCTTTGTGTTGCCCCCGGTCGTGGGCCGGGGGCAGCCGGGAATCGCGTCGCCGGTCAGCCGGTGGCGGACGCCTGGTGCTGCTCCGCCGCGCGGCGCTCGGTGGCGTCGATGTAGTCGTGGAGGAGGCCGCGGGAGCGGGTGAGGGTGCCGATGCGCTCGTCCAGCTCGTCCCGGCGGGCGCGCATCGTGGCCAGCAGCTCCGGGCAGGGCGCGAGGTCGGGGGTGGTGCCCGTCACACACGGCAGCAGGACGCCGATCTCCTGGGTGGACAGCCCGGCCTCGAGCAGCTTCCTGATCTGCGTCACGGTCACGACGGCCTCGTCGGCGTACTCCCGGTAGCCGCTGGGGCCGCGGCCGGGACTGAGCAGGCCCTGGGACTCGTAATACCGCAACAGGTGCGCGTGGACTCCGGTCCGCCGGCTCAATTCCCCGATCAGCACGCGCACCCCGCCTTGACCTTCATACCGGTGTGAACGTCGATGATTCTGCCATGACATCTCCCGGCGACGCCGCACCGTTCGATCCCCGCTCGCTGCTCGCGGAGAGCCGCCTCGGCGTCCTGGCGACGATCAAGGCCGACGGGCGGCCCCAGCTTTCCCCGGTCACGCCCTACTACGACCGGCAGGCGGACCTGCTCTACGTCTCGATGACCGAGGGCCGGGCCAAGACGGCCAACCTGCGCCGGGACCCCCGGGCCGCCCTCGAGGTCACCAGCCCCGAGGGGTGGTCCTGGGCCACCGCCGAGGGCACAGTGACCCTCACCGGGCCGGGCACCGACCCGAACGGTCCCGAGGTCGAGGCGCTGGTGGCCTACTACCGCGCCGCGGCCGGCGAGCACCCGGACTGGCTGGAATACCGGTCGGTGATGGTGTCCGACCGACGGGTGCTGATGACGATGACGGTCGACCACGTGTACGGCGCCAGGATCCGCTGACAGCCCGCTCGTCGACACCGGTCTCGGCCCCGAGCTAGGGCCGTCAAGCCGGCGGAGGGCCCGGGGTCGACGGGCGCTGGGTGCCGCCGCCAGAATGACTTATGCGCGGAGTTGCGACGGTGACGGGAAGTTCGGGGCGGGTCGGCGCAGCGGTGGCGGTGGCCTTGACCGCCGCCGGCTGGTCGGTTCGGGGAGTCGATCGCGCGCCGGGGGGCCGGACCAGCGTCATCGGCGATCTGCGAGATCCGCGGGTGCACCGGGCCGCACTTCGGGAGTCGCAGGTCGTGGTCCACGCCGCCGCGCTGCACGCGCCGCATGTCGGCCGGGTCGACGACCGGGAGTTCCACGCCGTCAACGTCGGCGCCACCGAAACGCTGCTCGAAGAAGCCGAGCGCACAGGCGTCCAGCGCGTCGTCTACATCAGCAGCACCAGCGTCTACGGGCACGCGCTGATACCCACCGACCGTGCGGTCTGGGTCGACGAGGGCCTGGAGCCACGCCCCCGCGACATCTACGACGAGACGAAACTGGCCGCCGAGCGGCTCGTCGCTTCGGCCGCCAGTTCCTCGGCCGTCCTGCGCATCGCCCGCTGTTTCCCGGAGCCCCTGCCCTTGCTCGCCTCCCACCTTCTGCATCGGGCTGTCGGGCTGACCGACGTCGCTGCGGCCACCGCGCGCGTCGCGGAGCAGGACGCCGCGACCGGGACCTTCAACATCGCCGGGCCGTACCCGTTCACCCGCGCGGACTGCCCAGCCTTGCACCATGACGCGGCGACCGTGATCGCCGAGCGGCTCCCTGACGTCGCTGCGGCGTTCCACGCCAGGAACTGGCCACTGCCGCGAACGCTCGACCGGGTCTACGACTCCGGCGCCGCCGCGGCGGCGTTCGGATACCGGCCGGTCCACGGAATCCAGCAGATGCTGCGCACGCGGGGCAAAGGATCAGAACCCACCCCGCCGGAGTGACCTGGCGGCGCCGGACCGAGCCGGCTCCGGGCAGGCGCTCAGTCAAAGTCGTAGTCGCTCTCCGGCCGCAGCGCTCTGACGAAGCCGACGAAATCCGGCGCCAGCACGGTGATCCGGTAGCCGACCTCCTGATCGACATGGACGACGCGCGGTTCACCCTCCGGCCCGCAGTCGCGGTAATCGAACGCGATCATGTCGTGGCCCGCCGAAGGACAGTCAGCGAAATACACGCCGATCGCCGGATAGCCCCACTCCTCGATGAGGAAACGGCTGCCCGATCGCCCCGCCAGCGAGCACTCCTTCTCGCGACCGATCCCCATGATCGCGGTGAGGGCGACGTGGTCCTCGGACCAGGTCGTGCTGCTCGGCGCCGGACAGCAGGTGTTACGGGGCATTCCGCCGTTGCGCGCCCGCATGAGCGCCACATACGAGGCCGGCAGCCGGAACCCCAACTCCGCCTCGACCGACACGACCACCTCATCAGTGGGAAACCCGCCACGATAGGTGTCCTCCGCATACTCGCTGTCCTCCCAGAACGCGTCGAGGTCCAGATCCGGAAACATGCGTTCGAGCTGTTCGTCGGCCATACGTCTCATGATCCGGCAATCGTTCTCAGCGGGCCCGTCCACCTCAGATACCGGATGCTTGCTGCCTCCGGGCCGGCGTTTAGGTCACCGGCGGTGCCGGGCGTCGAGGTCGGTGACCTGCACGGCCGGCGCTCTGTGGCAGCCTCGGCGTCCAGGCGTCATGGCGTGGTCGGCGCGATGCGACCAGATCGGGCGCCGGCCGGCGGGGCAGGCGCTGGCCTGGTTCGAGGTCGCACGCGACTTCTGAGCAGCCCGTTCCTTGTTGTCGGCGGTCGCTCACGGCATCGTCAACGTCCTGCCGGACGGCCGACAGGCACCTCAGACCTCGCCGAGGTCGGTGCAGTGCGCGATCGTCGCATCGTCGGACGCCTCCGCGTGGCGCGCCTCCGCCTGCCGGACCCGGCGGATGATCTCGGCGGGACCGTTCGCCGCGAGGACGGCCATGACCTCCGGCCAGTCGGCGAGCCGGAACCGGTCCACGATGCGGCTGGCGCCGTTGCTGAGCAGAACGGCGCCGGTCACCTCGGAGACCGGGCAGCTGCCGGTGATCGCCTCGGCCGCCGCCCGCGGGTCGTCCTTGGCCACCCAGAAACCGCCCGGCCGGTTCCGCTTGGCGCGCAGGTCGCGCAGGATCCGACGGTACGCGTCGGTGCCCTCGGCGGCGGCACCGAGGGCGGATTCGTACGACCGACTGATGATCACCTCCCGGGGATCGGTGACGACGAGCGGCGGACCGGCCACCTTGTCGAGCACGAGCACCGCGTCGCCGAGCACCAGGTGCTCGATGACGCCGCCGGAGCGGCGCAGGATGGCGACGGTCGCCGAGGGACTGATGGGGTCGGCGACGGCGCAGGTGGCCCGGTGATCGTCCGTCACCTGCTCGATTGCCTCGGCGAGCAGCGCCGACAGGCTCCGGTCCGGCGCCAGTGCCAGGAGGCTGAGGAGGCTGCCTCCGAGCCGGCCGGCATACCAGGCCACGCCGTGCCGGCAGATCGCCTCGGCGCCGGGGATGCCGGCGCCGTCGATCAGCACCGCTGCCATGGGTACGGCGCCGGCGAAGTCCTCGTTCACCCGGCCGGGCCGGGCCGACGCGGCGCTCGTCATCGTCACCCGCATGTGCCGCCGCCGTCCTCCCGCCGATCAAGGCGTCAACAGTAGCCACCCGCCACGGGCCGGCGGAGTTGTCGGACCCTCGTGCGATGCTCCTGCCGTGGTTGTTGAATTTGAAGCCGAGCTGTGGCTCTGGCAGGCGCGGCGGCCCGAGAGCTGGACCTTTGTCAGCCTGCCCGCCGACGCCTCCGAGGAGATCCGGGAGCTGACCGGCGGGCAGGCGCGGGGCTTCGGGTCGGTCCGGGTCCGGGTCACGGTGGGCGGCAGCGTCTGGACGACGTCGATCTTCCCGGGCAGCGCGCAGGCCGGCTACGTGCTGCCCGTCAAGCGGGCGGTCCGCAAGGCCGAGGCCCTCGACACCGGCGACACCGTGAGCGTGACCGTTGAGCTCGTCGACTTCTGACCCGCGTCCTCCGGCTCGCGTCGCTGACTCACGTCGTGGCTCAGCCCCGGCGCAGCACCAGCGTCACGAAGCCCAGCACCTTGCGATATCCGCGCAGCCACTGGTCGCGGTGCTCCCGGGCCAGGGCGAGCGCCGCCTCCGCGTCGGGGTGGCCGGGGTTGTCGAGCGCCCATTCGGTGAGCGACCCGGTCCACGACCACTCGTAGTTGTCCCATTCGGCGGTGTCGCTGACGTGGGCATAGACCGGGGTCCAGCCCGCCTGCTCGGCGGTCGCGACCAGATCGGCCAGGCCGGTGTAGTCCTCCGATTTCACCCCGAGTGCCGCCAGCGCCTCCGGCGTCGGCGGCACCTCCCAGAAGCATTCACCGAGCAGCAGCACGCCGTCCGGGTGCACGTGCCGGCTCACCAGGTCCAGCGTCTCGGTGAAGCCGCCGAAGGCGTGGGTCGAGCCGACGCAGAGCACCAGGTCGTAGTCGCCGTCGGGCACGTAGGTGCGGGCGTCCCGTTCGTGCAGGGTCAGCCGGTCGGCGAGGCCGCGCTCGGTCGCGGCGGTCGCCGCGCGTTCGAGGCCGTAGCGGTCGATGTCGACGCCGTCGGCGTGGCCGTCCGGGTAATGGGCGAGGGCCTGCAGGGCCCACGCGCCCTCGCCGCAGCCCAGGTCCAGGATCCGGGCCGCCGGTTGCCGGTCCGCCCGGCGCAGGAGCCGGTTGACGTTCACCCCGAGGATCGGGGCCGCGATCGGATGGTGCGAGTGCGCGATGCTGCTGAATCGGCGGTCCACCCTTGAAGTCAACACCAATGGCGCCGCAGCCAGGGGACCAGGAGGGGGAGCACCTTGTCCGCCTGCATGGCGCTCATGTGGTCGGTGCCCGCGACCAGTTCCACCGCCCAGCCCTGCTTGGTGAGCTCGTCGCGGTTTTCGCGCACGGCGTCGGCGATGGCGACGTAGGCGTTGTCCCACCGGGGTCCGTATCGAATGTTGTCGTCGGCGCCGGCGAACACCAGCCGGGGCAGGTCGAGCCGGCCGAGGGCGGCCCGCTCGTCGAAGCCCCGCAGCGATTCGTAGAGGGTGACGTACTGCTGGATCTGCTCGGGGGCCTGGGTGGTCTCGGCCGAGTCCCAGTCGCCCGGCTGCACCTCCGCGGTGCTCGGCGGCTTGCCGACGTTGGCCACCGCCTCCCGGTGGCTGGCGTGGGTGACGGTCAGCATCGGGCCGTAGGGGCCGTCCAGCGGCGGAAAGCCGCCCATCGCCAGGGCCGCGAGCCGATCGGTGCGGGTGGCGAGTTGCAGGCCGGCCAGCGCGAGCCAGGAATAGCCGTAGTAGGCGAAGCGGTCCGCGCCGGCCGCGTCGGCGACGGCGAGCAGGTCGGCAGCGACGGCCGTGGCGGTGAGGGTGCGAGCCTTCGGATGCTGCGCGAGGTGACCTTCGTAATCGGCGGTGATCACCCGGAAGCCCGCGTCGGCGAGGCCGATGGCGAGGGTGTGTCCGAGGTTCGGATCGGTGCCCCAGGCGCGGATCCGCTCGGCGGCCTCGCCCTCGAGCAGGGCCGTGCCGACGGGAACGACGACCGCGGGTCCGTCGCCCCGGGTCGACACTTCCAGCGTGGAGTCGTCATGCAAGTGAGCGGTAACCATGAAAACACTATACACTGTAAGGACTATGGATGTGAACGCCCATGTGCGCCGGCTCTGGCGGCACCGCGGCACGACCCTGCCGACCCCGCGCCGGGGCCCCCGGCAACAGCTCGACCTGGACGAGATCCTGCGGACCGGCATCGCCATCGCGGACGCCGACGGCCTGGCGGCGGTGTCGACCCGGGCGATCGCCGCGACGTTCGGCAAGACCGCGATGGCGCTGTATCCCTACGTCGGGTCCAAGGAAAACCTGCTCGCCCTGATGCAGGACCACGCCTCGGCCGTGCCGGAGTGGGCCGATCCCGGCACGAGCCTGGCCGACGACCTGCAGGCCTGGGCCGCCGCGCTGTACGAGGTCTACCTCGCCCACCCGTGGCTGGCCGAGCGGCCCTGGTCGCAGGCCACCCAGGGCCCGCACGAGCAGGACTGGCTCGAGCGGCTCCTGCGGATCCTGGAGGGTTGGGCCGTCCCGCCCACCGTCCGTCCCCCGGCGATCACGATGCTGTATGCCACGGTGCGCGCCACCGCCGAGACCACGGCCGCCTACCGGCGGCTGGACCAGCAGGGCATGGCCGCGTGGCGCGAACAGGCGGAGGAGACCAGGCAGCAGATTCCGGACCTGGGCCGGCGCTACCCGCTCTCGACCAGCCTCGCGCCACTCACCCCGGACTGGCAGGACAATCCCCGCGCCGCGCTCACCGGGGCCGTGCGACTGCTGGCTGACGCCCTCGCGAAACGGTCACCTACCCGCCCATGAACCGCCGGGTTCGCGGGCCTCTGCTCTGGCCGGCTGCGTGGTCAGGCCGCGTGGGGGCGGTTTGACCGCGCCCCGGCCCTGGACACCACGCTGGGCGACGGCGTGGGCAACGACCGCACACGACCGACAGGCGAAGGTTTCCTGATCCGGGCGATTCCGCTTGTCGCGGTGCCTGGATCGGTGGCAGGTTTGCGGTGTGCGAGGGGTCGACTTTGACCAGCGGCACACCGGCCTGGCGGGCCGGGAGCGCGCCGAGTTGGTGGAACGACCACGGGGAAAGGGTGACCCGTTGGGGCTCGCAGGATGAGTAGGCCTCCTGCAGGCTTGCGGACCCCGGGTCCGGACCCGGACCCGGACCCGGTTGCGGTCCCGGTCGCGGTCCCGGACCCAGACCCGGTCCCGGTTGCGGTCCCGGTCGCGGTCCCGGACCCAGACCCGGTCCCGGTTGCGGTCCCGGTCGCGGTCCCGGACCCAGACCCGGTCCCGGTTGCGGACCCCGGTTGCGGTCGCGGTCCCGGTCGCGGATGCCCGGCAGGTCTTCGACGGCGACGCCGCGCCCGGCACCGCACCGGGGCCGCTGTCCTCCCGGCTGTCAAGGCCCCGAGGCTCAGCCTCGCTCACGGCTGAAGCACGCCAGGGCCGGCCGGGGCTTGCGCTCCCCGGCCGGCCCCGGCGGACCACCAGCCTCGCCGACGCGACCAGGACCTCGCCGTGGGTCGCTACCCACCCGGCGACTGGCCGACCATCGCCACGGGCCGATCCCCCGTTGGCTCTGGTCGGCCGGCAGCCGTGCCCCTACTGCGGGTCGCTTCCCGGCTGGCCCTGGCGCCGCGTCGGTCAGAGACCGATGGTGGCCTGCGGTCCGGCGTACTGCTTCAGCAGTGCGGGTACGTCCGCGGCCTTGTCCAGTGTGTATGAGTAGTAGCTGCTCGGGGTGAATGCGGAGCCGAGGGTTGTCTGCTTGCCGGTGGAGTTGACCACGATGCTGCCGCTTTGCTTCAGCTGTGCTGTGGCATCCGGGTAGTAGGGGTCTTTGACGTTTTCGAAGTAGCTGTTCTCGAGGACCATTTTGGTGGCGCCGCGGGCGTAGTTGCCGTAGGAGGTGATGTTCTGCAGGTAGTTGTTGTAGAGGTGGGCGAGGGCGACGTTGTCGGTGCTGGGGTTGCGTTGGTTGGTGTTGTGGATCCAGTTGTGGTGGATGGTCATGCGGGCGGTGACGTTGTCGGTCCAGCCGATGCCGAAGGTTTTGTTGTTGCTGGCGAGGATGTTCCAGGAGACGGTGAGGTGGGTGGTGTCTTTGCGGCTGTCGATGAGGCCGTCGTTCATGCGGGTGAGGGTGTTGTGGTCGATCCAGATGTGGTCGGCGGTGTCCATCTGGATGGCGTCGTAGTCGTAGGTTTTGTCGTCGGGGTCGTCGTCGGTCATCTGGGTGTCGCGGATGGTCAGGTTGCGGATGATGACGTTTTTGATGCCGGTGCCGAGGAAGAAGCCGCCGCCGACGATGTGGCCGGTGGTGCCGATTCCGATGATGGTTTTGTTCGATTGGACTTTGAGTTCGGTGCCTTTGGGGGTGATGGTGATCGCGCCTTGGACTTTGATGGTGTAGGGCGTGGTCGCGGTGACGTATTTCTGCAGGTCGGCCATGGTGGTGACGGTGACGGTGGGTCCGGCGGCGCCGCCGGTGGTGCCGCCGCCGGTGGAGGCGAAACCGTCCGCGGTGTTCGACCACGTGCGGCCGCTCGTCGTCGGCGCCGGGGTGCCGCCGGTTACAGCGGTGAAGGCCCACTGCTTGTTGCTGTTGGCCGTACAGGTCTCCTGGATGACCGCTGCTCCGGAGGCGGTCGAGGCGTCCTTGTCGCTGATGCAGAGGCCGCTGTTGACGTTGATGATCTGGAAGGTGTTGGTGCCGCTGGCGGTGAGTTTCCACTGCTGGTTGGTCTGGCTGGCGACGCAGGTGTATTGCTGCAGTTGGACGCCGGAGGTCTTGGAGAAGCCGGGCACGTCGACGCATTTGCCGCTGTTGACGTTGACCAGTTGGTAGTTCGAGCCGGCGGCGGTCAGCTTGAACTGCTGCCAGGCCGCGCCGGTGGTGCAGCCCCATTGCTGCAGGGCGGCGCCGTTGCTGGTCGAGGCGGCGGGCACGTCGAGGCACTTACCGCTCTTGGTCACCGCCAGTTGGTAGGTGCCGCCGGTGGCGGGCAGTGTCGCGGCCTGCGACGGCAGGATCGAGTAGCCGACGATCGCGGTGGGGACGGCGAGCACCGCCGCCACCAGAAAAGCGCGTTTCCTGGACATTATGAAGTCTCCTCGAGGAAGGGGAGCCGGCGAAAAGCGGGAAGGGGGAGTCAGCCGACCGGGTTCCAGCCGTCACTGCCGGCCAGATACTTCTGCGGGGTGTAGTTGGCGGCGGCCGAGTCGCTCAGCTGCGGCCGGTTGCCGTTGATGCCGGCGCCCGCGCCGGTGTTCTTGTATTCGAGGAACCGAGCGTTCTGCCACGAGTTGCCGGACATGTCGGTCCAGGGCTGGGCGGTCCGCATCGTGGCGCCGAGGCTGGACTCGCGGAAGAGCACCTGGGCATCGGCGCCCCACGGGCGGCCGAGCTGGGTGACGTTGTTCGCGGCGCCCGTGACGGTGCACTTGTAGAACAGAATCCCGTACGGGTTGGCCGCGCCGGTCCGCGCCGCGGTGATCGGTCCGCCGCTGGTGCGCCGCTCGTGGATGGTGCTGGACTGGAAGACGGAGGTCCCGCCGCCGAAGATGAAGTCCACGGTGCCCTCGACGTACGAGTTCTTGACGTACGAGCGGAAGTTGTTGAGCAGCAGGGTGTCCTGGTTGCCGAGGAAGCGCACGTTGTCGAAGACCGCGCGGTCGGCGTTGAGGTTCGCCGCGACCGCCTGGCTGCCCTCGCCGTAGTCGTTGGAGATCGTCAGGTTGCTCGCGGCGAAGTCGGCGCCGTTGACGAACACCGACGCGCTGCCGGAGGTGCCGTAGCCGCCCGCGGAGCTGTGGTTGTTCACGATGACCGTCTGAGCGGCCGACGAGCCGAGGCCCTGCAGCGTCACGTACGGCTTGTTCGCCGGGATGGTGACGATCTCGCGGTAGGTGCCGGCCTTGATGGTGATGACGCGGCGGGTGGTGTTGTTCGCCGGCACCGCGTCGATCGCCGCCTGCACGGTCGCGTACTGGCCGGTGCCGTCCTTGGCCACAGTGCTGCCGGCGCCGCCGCTGACCGGGGCGAAGGCCCATCGCTTGTTGCTGTTGGCCGTACAGGTCTCCTGGATGACCGCCGTGCCGGAGGCGGTCGAGGCGTCCTTGTCGCTGATGCAGAGGCCGCTGTTGACGTTGATGATCTGGAAGGTGTTGGTGCCGCTGGCGGTGAGTTTCCACTGCTGGTTGGTCTGGCTGGCGACGCAGGTGTATTGCTGCAGTTGGACGCCGGAGGTCTTGGAGAAGCCGGGCACGTCGACGCATTTGCCGCTGTTGACGTTGACCAGTTGGTAGTTCGAGCCGGCGGCGGTCAGCTTGAACTGCTGCCAGGCCGCGCCGGTGGTGCAGCCCCATTGCTGCAGGGCGGCGCCGTTGCTGGTCGAGGCGGCGGGCACGTCGAGGCACTTACCGCTCTTGGTCACCGCCAGCTGGTAGGTGCCGCCGGTGGCGGGCAGCGCCGCGGCCTCCGACGGCAGGACGCTGTAGGCGATCGCGGCGCTGGGGATGACGATCGCCAGTACGGCCACCAGGAGACGTCGCGGGGACGTGGATCCAGACAACTTCCGATCCTCTCGTACGGGACCGGCGAGAACGGGAGCGCTCCCAGCCGGTCACGTTCAGTCAGCGCCGCCCGGGGGTGAGGCGGCACTGTCGTAGATGCTCGGCCGGCCGCTGGACAACAGAAATCCCGGAAAATACTTCTGCGGGTCTTTGCTTTACAGCTCAATGGGGCTGTGTCACGATACGGCGCTCCGGATCGTGGGCGCATTCAACGACATTCGTCGATGTTGACCGCCCGGCGCCGACCACGACGCACGAAACCAAGGGGGAAGCCCGGTGACGCAGAGTCAGGCCGTCGGACATGACGTGACCCGGCTCGTCCGCGACGCGCAGGGCGGCAGCGCCGGCGCCCTCGACGAACTCGTCGCCGAGCACCTCCCGCTCGTCTACAACATCATCGGCCGCGCCCTCGACGGCCACCCGGACGTCGACGACGTCGTGCAGGAGACCATGCTGCGGTCCATCCACGCGCTGCCCTCGCTGCGCGAGCCGGACCGCTACCGGTCCTGGCTGGTGACGATCGCCTACCGGCAGATCCAGCAGCACCTGCGGTCCCGCACGGTCACCCGGACGCACCGCGCCGCCGAGCCGGAGGACCTGGCCGACCCGGCGGGCGACTTCGCCGAGCGCACCACGGCCGAGCTCGTCGTCGCCGACCAGCGCCGCGAACTCGTCGAAGCCGTCCACTGGCTGGACGACGGGGACCGTACCCTGCTCGGGCTCTGGTGGCAGGAGGCCGCCGGCGAACTGACCCGCGGCGAACTGGCCTCGGCGCTGCGGGTCAAGCCCAAGCACGCCGCGGTCCGGGTGCAGCGGATGAAGGCCCAGCTCGACGCCGCCCGCGGCATCGTCCGGGCGCTGCGGGCCCGGCCGCGCTGCGCCGACCTGAGCGGCCAACTGCGCCGGTGGGACGGCGCCGCGGATCCGCTGTGGCGCAAGCGGCTGGTCCGGCACGTCCGCGAATGCCCGCAATGCGGCCCGCGCGGGCACGGGCTGGTCGCCCCCGAGGAGCTGCTGCTCGGCTTCGCCGCGCTGCCGGTGCCGATGCTGCTGCTCGCCGGGCTGAAGTCGGGACTGATCGCCAAGTCCGGGCTCTCCGCGGGCGCCTCGGTGCTGGCCCACCTGCAGGCGTTCCTGCACCAGAAGGCCCTGGCCGTGGGCACCGCCGCGACGATGGCGGTCGGCGGCGGGGTGGTCTACGCGGTCTACCAGACCGATGCGCCGCCGCGGGGCGCCGACAGCGGGATAGCGGCGCCCACGCTCACCACGCGGCCGCTCACCCCCGAGACGGCACGCCCGGCCGCCTCCGCCGCGCCGCCGCCGAGCGCCACCCCTACCGCGCGCGTCGCGACCGGCCTCGGCGTGCGGCAGGCGGACATCTACGTGGCGCCGGACGGCAAGGACTCCGGCGACGGCAGCTTGCGCCGGCCGTACGCCACGCTGCAGCAGGCGGTGACGGCCGTCCGGCCGGGACAGACGATCGCCCTGCGCGGCGGGACCTACCGGCCCGCCGCGGGGATCACCATCACGACCAACGGTACGGCGGCCAAGCGCATCGTCCTCAGCGGCTACCGCGACGAGCGGCCGGTCATCGACGCCGCCGGCATTCCCGCCGACCAGTGGGCGATCACCCAGCAGACCGCGTTCTGGACGGTCCAGGGGATCGAGGTACGGGGTTCCAAGAGTCACGCGTACGTCTGCCGGGCCTGCCGCGACAACGTCTTCCGGCGCCTGTCGCTGCACGACAACGTGCGTTCCGGGATGCTGCTGCGCGACCCCGGCACCGCCGGGAACCAGGTGCTGGACAGCGACTTCTACGCCAACCGCGACCCGGCCGGCGCCGACGGGGTGGGCATCGGGCTGGGCGTGCAGTTCGGCGCGGGCGACGGCAACGTGCTGCGCGGCAACCGCGCCTTCGGCAACGGCGGCACGGGCATCGAGCTGGGCTCGTTCGGCAGCCCGGTGACGGTCGAATACACCTGGTCCTACGGCAACGGCGCGAGCGGCTTCACCCTCGGCGGCGGCGACCCGCCGGTCGCCGCGCCGCACCGGCTGCGCCACGACGCCGCCTGGGACAACGCGGGCCACGGCTTCACCGACGAGCGCAACACCGCGGCGCTCACGCTGACCAACAACACCGCATTCCGCAACCGGGGTACGGGCTTCGCCATGCCGGACGCCGCCGCGGTGCTGCGCGCCAACGTGGCGATCGGCAACGCCGCGGCGGAAAGCCTGTCTCCGTCGGCGACCGCGGTCCGCAACAGCTGGCAGCAGGAAGGCTGGAGCGCGGCGAGGTTCCGCTCCACCGACCCGGCCGGCGCGCAGGGCCCCCGCCCGGCGACCGGCCGGCTCCCAGGAACCGACTTCATCACGACGGGCAACGGCGTGGGCGCGTCGATGGCCGGCACCTGAGAGCCGCCTCCGCCCGCCGGGACCGGTACGCGCGGCCTTGATGGTCGGCAGCTGAGACACCACAGTCCCGGAGCCGCTGGGGCGATGGCAGGACGCGGACGGCAGCGACCTGTGGGCGACCCCGGACGAGACGCGCGAACAGATCATCGACTTCTACCAGCGCGCCTGGCAGTACGCGGACGCGACGATCGAAGAGCTTCCCCTCGACGCGCCCGGCCACGTGCCGTGGTGGTCGTGGTCCGATGTCAAGCTGTTCAACATCATGATCCACGTCCTGCAGGAGACCACCCGGCATGCCGGCCACGCCGACATCCTGCGTGAGCAGCTCGACGGCCGGACCGGGCTGAGGGCTGAGCACGAGGAAGAGATCGACACGGCGGCCCGCGCGACACACCGCGCGAAGATCGAGCGGGCCGCACAGGCAGCGGCCGGCGGCGCGGCCCATGCCGGCCGAGCTGCCCCACCCGGCGCAGCCGAGCCTACGCCCCGACCAAACGTCGATGGATGGTCCAACGCACCCTCGGCCGGGTCATGCGACACCGCCGGCATGTCCGCGAACCACTCTGAAACACCAAATAACACAGAAACTGAGAATCAGACGTCCTCTTAAGTCGAAGTGAAGTCGAAATGAAGCCGATCGGTCGTAGTGTTCCACCATCGGAAACCGTTGACGCCAATCGATGACGTGCGCGGCCCGGGAGTCACCGGACGTACGAGCCTGCCCCGGATTTCCGCGATGCTGCCATTAGTGCAGGGGGCGTCCGCGCCCCTGACAACCCACCGGAATCAACGGGAGGACCACGATGCACAATCGAAGAATCGCCCTGCTGCGTGCGATCTGCGTAGTCGCCACGATCTGCCTCGGTATCCTCGCTCCCAGCGCGGCTTCGGCAGCCAAGACCGCCGAAACGCTCGACGCGTCCAACTGGGTCTTCAACGGCACGCCGATCGGCATCGGAGTAATGCGCTACTGGGACGGCGACTACGACCACGGCAAGTACGACGCCGTCCTGCCGTCGCTGACGTTCTCCGACCTCGAGTTCGGGTGGAACGAGACCAGAGGCGTATACATCGGCCCCGGGTATCGGGGTCAGATTTCGAATGTCGGGACGGGGGCGGTGTCGTCTTACGGCTGCTCCACGACAGGGCATCAAATCCACCTCCGCGAAGGCTACAACTACGTCGTTCAGAACGTGTCCCGCTGCTAGTCAGCCATTCCGCGGAACGATGGGTCGTGCCGTATGGTCGGCCGTCGGTGGGTGCGGTGACACGCCGGATCCGTCGTGGTGCGACGAGAAGACGCAGAACCCCGGTATGAAGTGGTCCTTCCGCGGATCACCTTCATATGGGGTTCCGCGTCAACCCCGGCCGCGAGCACGACACCACCGCGCCGCGTTCGGCGCACGGATCTGCCGCCGAGGTCCGCGTCAATCGGTGACGACGTCGGCCCACGAGGCGCGCAGGAGCCCGACCAGGCCGGTGTTCGCCGAGTGCAGCGCCGCCGTCAGTTGCGACTCCGCGGCACGCGCTTTCTCAGCCAGAACGGTGGCGGTGACCGTCTTGAGACGCGCCTCCTCCTGAACCCGCGCCGCCTCGGCCTCGGCCTGCTCGTGCCGGCGCCGGGCCTCGCGCACCCGCAGTTCCCATGCCAGCGGCGGAACCGAGGCCGGGCTCGGTGCGGGTTCGACCATCACCTGCGCGTGCTGCCAGATCCGGTTCAGCTCTTCCACCGACAGCTGCCTGCTCCGGTACGCGTTCAACGCCGCCCGCTGGACAAGCCGATACGGTTCACCGGCCGCGTGAGCCTGCTTCAGCGCCAACCGGTAGCGTCGCTCCGCCATGTCGCGTGCCGCGGCGGCGTGCACTGCCTGATGCTGAGCCTGGTCGGCCTCCTCCAGGGCTCGTTCCGCCGCAGCGGCTGCCGCCTGGGCATCAGCCGCCACCATGTCAACCTCGTCGGTGATGGGCACGCCCCATCCGCCATCCGATCGCAGGTTGGCGTACTCAAACTGCCGACGGGCGATGATCCCCAGCAGCACCAGAGCCACCAGCAAGGTGACTTGGATCGCGCTGAGGATGAGGATCACGAGCGTCGACACCGCTGTCCTCCTCCTCGCCGGCCGGTGAGATCCGGCATTCCATTCGACCGTATTGCTGATCTTCGGGTCTCGCACGGCGGAACGGCTCACCAAGGAGTGGGAAAGACCACCCGGGCGGGCCCATCTGGCGAACATGGGCGGCCGGAACGGACAGAGCACCCTGATGTGCAGCCAGTGCACCGAGCCAGGAAGCGGTCGACGCCAATCGAGTCGGTGACGGAGCGTAGGCCCGCTGGCGGGTAGATCCTGGCGCTGACCCAAGGAGTCGCAACGGACCGCCCGTGGCTGGATCCGCCCCGTTCGGCAGCGGCGCCGGCAGGGCCGTCACTCGTCAGCGTGCCCGGGAGACAGAGTTCGGTGGCATACGGACACGTGGCGGGCTTTGGCGGTCGGCGGCTGAGAGATCGTCCGCCGCCGGCTCAGTGCGCCCGGTCGGCCTCGATGGCCTGCTTGATCTCCACGATGCCGCGTTCCACCCTGGCGCGGACCGCGCCGGCCTGGTCGTGCGGCAGCACGTCGGTCAGCCAGACGAGCCGGGCCCGGTCGCCCTCGGCGAAGACCTGGAAGGACGCGTGGTGGTAGGTCAGCGGCAGCCGCTGCCCGCCGGTGACCGCGTACGCCAGCCGGCGGATCGGATGATCGACGGCGAGGATGAGCTCGCGGATCTCCGAGCCGTCCGGCATGCTCAGGATGCGGGTGTCGCCCTCGACCCGGGCCCGCGCCACCCGCCCGGGCAGCAACCGGCGGTGCACGGCCGCGACGTCCGCGACCGCCTCCCACACGGCCTGCGCGGGCACATCGATGATCGCTTCCACGCAGACGGTGGCCACGGGGAGTCCTTTCGTCGCGGGGGACCGGCCCGGCTGAGCCGGACCCGGTTTGATCGAGGGGCAGGCTCAGCCGAGCGCGGCGCCCAGCAGGTCGGTGAGCGCGGCGACGCCGGTCGACTCGGAGTTGCTCAGCATGACGATGCGGCAGTCCAGCGCCGGCAGGCAGGCGTCGAAGGCGCGAAAGCCCCGGTTGTCCCCGGAGTGGTGGAACCAGCTGTGACCGGCCATCGAGCCGACGTACCAGCCGTACGAGTATCCGCGGGCGTCCGGCCCGCCGCCCGTCGGCGCCTGCTCGCTGAGCATGAGGGCACGGTAGCGTTCGCCGAGCACCCGCCCGGCGCGCAGGCCATCGATCCAGCGGACCAGGTCGGCCGCGGTGGACCAGATGTCGCCGGCCCCCATTCCCACGACGTCCAGCTCCCACGACGGGACCGGGCGCCCGTCCCGGTCGTGGCCCCCGGCGACGTCGGCCCGGTCGCCGGGGGAGCCGGCGAAGGTGCCGGCCATCCCCAGCGGCGTGAAGATCCCGCCGGCGAGCACGTCGCGGTACGGCGCGCCGGCGGCCAGTTGCACCACGTGCGCGAGCAGCACGTAGCCCGGGCTGCTGTAGTGCCAGCCGGCGCCGGGCCGGAACAGGGGCGGCACCCGATGGAAGGTCTCCAGCAGTTCGGCCGGCTCCGTCCGCCGGGCCAGATCGATCATCGGGTAGTCGGGCCAGTGGCCCAGCCCGGACGTATGGGTGAGCAGGTGATGCAGCGTGACCTCCCGCCACGCCGCCGGGCAGCCGCCGAGCCGGCGCCCGACCGGGTCGTCGAGGCTCAACTCACCGCGTTCGGCCAGCAGCAGCACAGCGGCGGCGGTGAACTGCTTGCTCACCGACGCGAGCTGGAAGCGGGTGCGGTCGGTGCAGCCGTCACTGGTGACCGCCGCGACGGTAGCGTCGCCCCGGACAATCAGCACCGAACCGGAGATCTGCGGCACGGCTGGCGTCGGTCCAACTTAGACCCCGCCGCCGCGTGCCGCCGCCGCGTGTTGCCGCCGCGTGTTGCCGCCGGGTGCCGTTGCCGGGTGCCGCCGGGTGCCGCCGGGTGCCGCCGGGCGCTGCCGGGTGCTGCCGGGTGCCGTTGCCGGGTGCCGTTAGCGGGTGCTGCCGGGTGCCGCCGCCGCGTGCCCGCGCTGCTGTGTCCGCCGTCGAGGGACCCCGACTCTCATTGCTGCTTGCTCTGCTTCCCTATCGGACCTCGCGGTCGATGCCGCGCATCAATCGAGGCAGAGCCCGTGTTTCCCGTCCGTGTTTCCGATAGGGAAGCAGAGCAAAGTCACCGCAATACCCTTCCCTGACCCTTCCCGGCAGCCAGACCGAGGGTGCGAATAGGCCTGAAAGCCTCAGCGGGGCCCTGTCTGTGAACCAGCCCGGTGCCGGTGCCGGTGATTGAGCGGTGGTTGAGGCCGGGTTTGGCGGGAGCGAGGCGACTGACCCGATTCTCGGCTGCTCGGCGTCAGACCGATGTTGTGGCGTGGCGGTGCGGAGAGCTCGCCCGATGCCTGCAAGATCCTCGCTGGCCCCTGACCTCATTCGAGCTCGTTCACGGCCCGTGTGTCGAGTCGGGAGGCGGTGCTGCGGGGCTGCTCGCGATCTTGGAACGCTGACCCCGCCCTCGGCGCGCCCTAGCTCATCAAGGTCGCGCCGGGTGGCGACGAAATGGGTGGTTTGAGAGGGTAGGACCATCCGCCTCGCAGAGCGCGACGCTGACCAGGCCAGGCCAGGCCAGGCCAGGCCAGGCCAGGCCGCGGCGCGCTGGTGCGCCGCGGATTCGTCGACCCCGGTAAGGCCGTAACGCGGGGCGGGGTCGATCGTCAGCGGCTTCGGAGGCCGCCTACCTCCGCCGCTACGTGCTTTTCGATTGCCGCGAGGGCGTTGTCGTCGAGTTGGTGGTCGGTGCGCATCCGGTCGGCCAGGATCCGGATCGGGTCGTGCAGCGGTTCGGTGTGCTGGGCGTACGTGCGGAAGTGGAGCAGCCGGGGACCCGCGCCGGCGCGTACCGGATGGACCGCCGTCAGCGCGGCCAGGGCGACCGCTTCCACGTCCGTGCCGTCCACCGTCTCGGTCTGTAGGGCCTCGGCGCCCGCCGGGTGGGCGTCGTGCTGGTCCGCGCAGCAGAACAGGACCGGCAGCCGGTCCTCGATCGCGTGGTCGAGGGTGGTGGCGAGCCCGGGAGTGCCGTGGGCGCCGACGAAGCATACGACCACCGCGGACCTGTGTCGCAGGACGTCGTCGTGCGCCAGCTCCACGGCCAGGGCGGGACCGTCGCGGCGGTGTGCCGGCACCAGCGTGTCGGCCGGGCCGAGCGCGCAGCGCAGGCCCACCGCCACCGCCTCGTCGCCCTCGCCGAGGTCCGCCGCCGGCTCCGGGCTGTGCCGCAGCAGCAGCATCCGGTGCAGCAGGTCCGTGCGTTGCGCGGCTGTCGCCGGATGTCTACCGGTCATCGCGGACACCTCCGTCGGTGCGTTCTCCCCGAGTATCGTCGGGCACGCCGGGGCGGGAAAGGGGCGGAATTCCCGAACCGGGGGGCCGGGTGCCAGACTGCTCCGGTTGTGAGTGACTCGATCAGCGGCCGGGGTGGCGCGGGTGCGTGAGGTCATCACCGGCTTCGCCGTCGTGTGGACCCTCGTCCTCGGCGGGTATCTGATCGGTCGGTTCGGGCTGCTCGGCGGTGCCGGGCTGGAGACGCTGACCCGGCTCGCGTTCTTCGTGACCGCCCCGGCTCTGCTGTTCGTCACCCTCGCCACGTCCACCCTCGGCCGGATCTTCACCGGGGCGCTCGCCGCGTTCGTGCTCAGCACGCTTGCCGTCGCCGCGCTGTACGTCACGATCGCCCGGCTGCTGTGGCGGCGCAATGTCGCCGAGCTGACCGTCGGCGCGCTCGCCGCCGGCTATGTCAACGCCGGCAACCTGGGGATCCCGATCGCCGCCTACGTGCTCGGGGACGTCGCGTTCATCGCGCCGGTGCTCATGTTCCAGGTGCTGCTCGCCGCCCCGGCGGCGCTCGCCGTGCTGGAGGTGGCGACCGGGGAGAGGCGGCCGACGCTGCGCGTGCTGGCCGGGATGCCCGCCCGGAACCCGCTGATGATCGCGTCGGCGGCCGGTATCGCCGTGGCGGTGTCGGGGTGGCAGGTGCCGGCACCACTGCTCCAGCCCTTCGTGCTGCTGGGCGGTGCAGCCGTGCCGATGACCCTGCTGGCGCTCGGCATGTCGCTGCGCGGCAGCCGGCCCCTGCGGCCCGGACCCGACGCGCCGGACCGGATGCTGGCCGTCGTGCTCAAGGCCGTTGTGCACCCGCTGCTGGCGTACCTGATCGGCCGCTGTGCGCTCGGGCTGGCCGGGCCCGCGCTGCTGGCCGCCGTGGTCACGGCGGCGCTGCCCACCGCCCAGAACATCTTCGTCTTCGCCAGCCGCTACGGCCGCGGCGAGGGTTTCGCCCGGGACACCATCGTGCTGTCGACGGCCGTCGCGGCGGTGACGCTGGTCGGGGTGGTCGCCTGGCTGGGCTGAGGCCCGTCATGCCTCCCCGGCCCGGATGAGCCGGTCCACGAGATCCGCCCGCTCCGCCGCCGGTCCCGCGGGCACGTCGACCAGCTCGAAACCGTGGCTACGGTAGGCCTGCTCATGGCAGCGCTCGAACCGGACCGACTCGGGATAGGTGATCCGGCGCGCCGCCGTCGGGGTGATGAAGCCGAGCAGCCGCACGAAGAAGACGCGCGGCCGGTAGATCGCCTCCGCGAGGACCCGGTCGACCTCCTCGGCCAGCAGCGGCGTCACCGGCCGTTCGAGGTAGTGGGCCAGCGCGAGCGTGCAGATCGGTGAGCGGTCGAACACCTGGACCGTGGCCCCGGCGGGTGCTGGCAGCTCCCGGCGCTCGTGCTGCAGCAGCGCGATCTTGTCGAGGAAGTCCGCTTCGCGCCACGGCTCGGCACTGCCCGTGGCCTGTTCCCGGGCGATGACGTCGGTCGCCGCCTCGTCGACCACGGCATATCCGCGCTGCCGCAACGCCGCCAGGATGGTCGTCTTGCCGGCGCCCGGCGCACCGGTGATGACATACCGCCGCATGACGTCAGCGCCGTAGGGCCCGGCCGGCGCCGGCGACCACCGTGGTCGCGAGGATCCAGCCGATCGCCATGACCGTGAGGGTAACGGCCTTGTCCGCGCCGACCGGGTCCCAGGCCTTGTCGTGGCCGAGGTCGACCAGCGGCACCAGGACGTCGAGGGTGTAGAGGAACGGATCCCAGGTGGGCGCCTCGCCGGGCTTGACGGCCCGCAGCGGGCCGGCGACCGCGAACCATCCCGTACCGGCGGCGATGACCGCCACCAGCCAGAGCAGCGCCCGGACCGGGTGGTAGCCGAAGCCGATGCCGGCGTTCTGGACCGCGCCCCACGCCGCGCCGAGCCGTCCCATCGCCTGGTGGCGCAGGCGTTCCCGGACCAGCATCACCTGACGGGCCTCCTGCTCCCGGCCGTCGCGGCGCAGGGCCGCGGCGAGCTGCTCGTACGGCCCGGGCGAGAAGCCGGTCGAGTAGCGTGCCATCCAGGCCAGCCGCTGGCTCGCGGTCCACTCGGCGACGTCCTCCGAGCGGCGGGTCAGGCGGTCGTACGTGAGACCGTCGAGCTCGATGCGGCAGCCGGCCGGCCAGGTGACCGGGTCGTCGACCACCCGGCCGAAATGCGCGTCCCGGAGGCTGATCGTGCCCGCCGACTCCGCCGCCGGACGCAGCGTCAGCAGCCGGGCCTGCGCCTCGATCAGCAACAGGGCGTAGCCGTCCGGGCGGAGCAGGACGCAGTCGTGGAACGCGACGCCCCCGCCGAGCTGGGCGCCGATGAGGTTGACCCCGCCGTCGGCGTGCATCCGGTGCGCGAGCAGGGCGCCGCCGACGTGCAGGCCGGCGGCGGCCACGGCCCAGGCGTCGCCGGTCGAGCCGATCCGCGCGTGGGTCAGCGACAGGTCGGCGCCGACCCGGGAGCCGCCTAGGGTGATCCCGCCGTCGATCCGTACGCCCTCGCGCAGGTGCAGACCGCCGCCGATGACCGCCCGTTGCAGGTGCACCGTGCCGCCGACGGTGCTGCGATCGAACTCGACGGTCCCGTCCACCCGGGCCTGGGTCAGCCACACGTCGCCCGCTATCCGGGCGTCGCGCAGGCCGAACCCGGTCGCCACCCGTACCGCTTCCGCCTCGATGGCGGGCAGGACGCTCCCGTCGAGATTGAGCGACACCAGGTCGGCGTGATCGAGCTGCACCTTCTCGTCGAAGACGCACCGGCGCAACCGCAGCGGGGTGTCGATCCGGGCGCCGGTCAGGTCCAGCCGGCCGGTGATGCGCGCACCCGCGAGGTCGACCCGGGCGATCCGGCCGCCCGCGGCGCCCGGGCCGTCCAGGAGCAACCCGGCCAGGAACTCGGCGCGCACGACGGTGTGGGCGGCGCCGGTCAGGTCCAGCACCGTTCCTGTCCGGAACGCGCGGCGCAGCTGCCGCTCCGCCGTCGTCACCACGGCACTCTAACCTTGCCGGCGGCGGCCGGGCCGCCGCGGGTGCGCTCAGTGCCCCTGGTCCAGGAAGGACAGGGTGACCGCGGCGAACAGCGGGGACAGGAAGAGGTCGTAGTGGGTGAGGCCGGGCAGGATCGCCAGGGCGTGACCGCCCTTGGGCCGTCCCTCGCCCGTCCAGCCGCCGTCCCGCAGGCCGCCGTCGAGCAGGTTGAAGATCTCGACGTAGTGGCTCGGCGGCGCCATGTCGGCGTCGGCGGCGATCACCAGCGTCGGCATCCGCAGGCCGCGGACCTCCTCGGTGAAGTCGAAGTCCTGCGCCATCGCCACGCCGATCTTGTCGAGGAGCCGGGGGAAGTCCTCCGGCCGGGGCGCGACCCGCTGGTAGAGCTCGTACATCGGGGTCTCCTTCATGAACTCCGCGGCCGCCGCGCCCACCTGGCCCTGCTGGCGCAGGATGTCCGGGTAGGTCGCCTCGCGGCGGATGCCCGCCGACGCGGCGACCAGGCGGCCCACCTTCTCCGGGTGCCGGAATCCGACCTGGAACGCCACCGCGCCGCCGAGCGAGTAGCCCACCACGTCCGGCTGCCGCAGGCCGAGGTGGTCGATGAGCGCGGCGACGTCGTCGGCCATCAGGCGTACGTCCAGCGGCCGGTCGATGTCGGCGGTGCGGCCGTGCCCCTGCAGGTCGACGGCGATGACCTGGTGGCGGGCGGTCAGCGCGGGCAGGATCGGCCCGAACATCTCGCCCGAGCCGAGGCCGCCGTGCAGGAGGATCAGCGGGCTCCCGGTCCCGGACGTCTCGTAGTACAGGTTGATCCCGTTGACGTCGGCGTACCGGCCCGAGCCGGCGTTCTCGGCGGTCCATTCCGTGGCGGTCATGGTGACTCCCTGGGTGCGTGTGATCGAGGTGACGCCGGTGTAGACCGGCCGGGCACCGGAAACTCATCGCCGCCGGTGACTCGGTTAGGTTGGGCGGGTGGATGACACGGCGATCGAGTCGCGGCTGGAGGTCTACCGGCCCGAGCTGACCGGATACTGCTACCGGATGCTGGGGTCCGCCTTCGAGGCCGAGGACGCCGTCCAGGACACCATGGTCCGCGCCTGGCGTGGCTTCGACAGCTTCGAGGGGCGCTCGGCGCTGCGCTCGTGGCTGTACCGGATCGCCACGAACGTCTGCCTGACCATGCTGGACAGCGCCCAGCGCCGGGTGCGCCCGATGGACCTCGGCCCGCCCGGGTCCGGCCGGGCCACCCACCCGGGCGAGCCGCGCCCCGACGAGATCTGGGTGGGCCCGGTGCCCAACACCCGGCTGCGGCCCGAGGGTGCCGACCCGGCCGATCTGATCGCCCAGCGCGAGTCGGTGCGGCTGGCGTTCATCGCCGCGCTGCAGCACCTGCCGCCGCAGCAGCGGGCCGTGCTGATCCTGCGCGAAGTGCTCGCCTGGTCGGCCCAGGAGGTGGCCGAGCTGCTCGACACCTCGGTCGCCGGCGTCAACAGCGCCCTTCAGCGGGCCCGGGCCGCGATCGCCGCCGCGGACATCACGGCCGGCGCCGAAGCGCCGCTGGACGACGACCAGCAGTCGCTGCTCGCGCGGTATGTGGAGGCGTTCGAGGCGTACGACCTCGAGGCGCTGACCGCCCTGCTGCGGGACGACGCGACGCTGTCGATGCCGCCGTTGCCGCTGTGGCTGCGCGGCCCCGCCGACATCCACACCTGGATGGCCGGCACGGGCAGCGGCTGCCGCGGGTCGCGCCTGGTGCCGGTGGCGGCCAACGGCATGCCGGCGTTCGGGCAGTACCGGGCCGCCTCCGACGGCCGGGGGCACGATCCGTGGGCATTGATCGTGCTGGAGACCTCAGCGGGGCGCATCACGGCCGTCAACAACTTCCTCGACACCGATCGCCTGTTCCCGCTGTTCGGCCTGCCCGCCCGCCTCGGGTAGCAGGTCGGTCAGGCCGAGCAGCCGGATCAGCCGGACCAGATCCGGGCCGGCGCCGCCGACGGCCAGCCGCCAGCCGTGCCGCCGCGCCGTCAGGCGCAGCCGGGCCAGCGCCTCGACCGTCGCCACGTCGGGCCGGGTCACGCCGGCCACCTCGCAGACCACGACGCCGCCGGCGCGTCCGCGCAGCAGCTCGGCGAGGCCGGCGCACAGGGCGGGGATGTCCGCGCGGGTGACCGTCGGGCCGACGGCGAAGGTGGCCGCCATGGCGGTAGGACCGCCGCCGGCCCGCGAACTCATCGTTCGGCGGGGCCGATGACTCCGCGTACGGTCGCCCGGACCCGCCGCCACCGGGCGCTGGGCGGCCTGACCCGGGCGTGGGGCAGCGCCGAGCGGGCCTCGCGCCGGGTCATCTCGATGCTCAGGATCAATGCCACAGGTTCCATGAGTCGCTCTCTCTCGCCTCCGTTAACGGTCACGTGACCGTTAACGGAAGCCTGCACCCGGTGCCGCCGTGCCGTCAACCCGATTCCGATTACGATGCGGGGATCGTGGGAGACAAACAGCAGGACAACGCCGGGCCGGGTGCCGCCAGACGGGTCACCCTCCGGGACGTGGCGCAACTGGCGGGCGTCTCGCACCAGACCGTGTCGCGCGCCATCAACGACAAGGGCGAGATCGACCCGGCGACCCGCCGCCGCGTGCTGGACGCGGCCCGGCAGCTGCGCTACCGCCCGTCCCGGTTCGCCCGCGGCCTGGTCCGGCCCGGCGCCACCACGATCGGCCTGATCGTGTCGGACGTCGTGAACCCGTTCTTCCCCGAGCTGATCGCCGGCGTGATCGAGGCGGCCGAGCAGCGGGGCTGGCAGGTCGTCGTCGGCAGCACCCAGGACGACCTCGAGCGGGAGCCGGCGCTGCTGCGCTCGCTCGGCGGGCAGGTGGACGCGCTGATCGCGTACCTCTTCCAGCCGGACGACGTGCTCGCCGCCGCGGTCGAGGGCGTGCCGCTGGTCGTCATGAACCGGCGGGCCCAGGACCCGGCCTTCGGCGCCGTCGACATCGACGTGGACCGGGGTGTCCGGGCCGGCGTGCGGCACCTGGTCTCCCGGGGTCACCGGTTGATCGGGATGATCGACTGCCCGGACGCCTGCGACTCCGCCCGCCGGGACGCCTTCCTGTCCGAGGCCGCCGCGCAGGGTCTGACGGTGGCGGCGGACGCGATCATCGGCGTCGAGCAGTCCATGGCGGGCGGCGAGGCCGGCTTCGCCGAGCTGCACGCCGCGCGCCCGGACCTGACCGCCGTCTTCGCCTTCAACGACCTGGTGGCGCTGGGCGCCTACCGTGCCGTCCGCCGGCTCGGCCTGGCCATTCCCGGCGACGTCGCCCTGCTCGGCTTCGACGGGCTCAGCCTCGGCGAGCTGCTCGACCCGCCGCTGACCACCATCTATCTCGACAAGCGGCGGATGGGTGAGCTGGCGGTGGCCCAGGTGCAGCGGATGCTGGCCGGCGAGCAGCCGGGCCTGACCATGTTGGAGACGGAGCTGCTGGTTCGCGGCTCGGCCTGATCCGCCGCCGCGTTGACAGTGGCGGACGGCGCTCTCTACGGTGCGAAGGCATCGATAGAGGGGAATGTATGAAGCGGCGCGCGTTTGTCACGTTGCCCACCCTGGCCCTGGCCTCCGGCGCGGTGCCGGCCGCGGCCGAGGCGGCACCGCCCACCGGTCCCGGCGTGCCGGGCGTGGCGCCCGGGTTCGAGGGACCGTCGGTCGTCGACGGCATGATGCCGGTCTTCGCCGACCGGCTCAAGGCGGAGCTGGACTTCCCGCTGGCCTGGTCCGGCAACCGCGACGGCGGCTTCCGGGCCTGGAAGCGGCGGGCCCGCGCCAAGGTCGAGGAGCTGCTGTGGCAGCCCGAGGACCGCTCCGCGTTCGACGTCGAGATCGTCGACGAGCAGCCGCGGGACGGCTACCGGCAGCGCCAGGTGCTGTTCAACGTCACCGGACACAGCCGGGTCCGGGCCACGATGCTCGTCCCGGACGGGCCCGGCCCGTTCCCGGCGGCGCTGCTGCTGCACGACCACGGCGCCAAGTTCGACATCGGCAAGGAGAAACTGATCGAACCGTGGTACGACGAGACCCGCCGGGCGTCGGCGCGGGCCTGGTCGGAGCGGTACTTCGCCGGCCGCTTCATCGGCAACCGGCTGGCCGCCCGGGGATACGCGGTCCTCGCCGTGGACGCCCTCGGCTGGGGTGACCGGGGCGGCCTGACGTACGAGGGTCAGCAGGCCCTGGCCGGCAACTTCTTCAACCTCGGGTCGTCGCTGTCCGGACTGATGGCCCGCGAGGACGTCCGCGCGGCGGCCATGCTCGCCACCCTGCCGGAGGTCGACGAACGGCGGATCGCCGCGGTCGGCTTCTCCCTGGGCGGGTTCCGGGCGTGGCAGGTGGCGGCGCTGTCGAACACCATCGCGGCGACGGTGTCGGTCTGCTGGATGACCGGGCTGAGGGAGATGATGGTCCCCGGCAACAACACGCTGCGCGGCCAGTCGGCGTACTACATGCTGCACCCCGGGCTGTACCGGTACCTCGACATCCCGGACGTGGCCAGCATCGCGGCTCCCAGGCCGATGATGCTGCTCAACGGCGAGACCGACCCGCTGTTCACCGTCGCCGGGGTCGAGGCCGCGTACGCCAAGATGCGGGCGGTCTGGGCCGCCCAGCGGGCGGGGGACCGGCTCAGCACCAGGATCTGGCCGGGCCTGGGCCACGTCTTCGCCGGTGAGATGCAGGATGAGGCCTTCACCTGGCTGGACCGCAGGCTCCACCGCCGCTGATCCCGCCGGCCGCGGGCGGCACCTGCGGATCCGCGGGCACGGATCCAGGCGGCAGGCCCCAGCAGCCGGGCCGAACGGTGCTCAGCGGGCTTCGGACCGCGGCATGATCTCCCAGGTCCGGACGGTGCCGGCCCAGTCGCCGGCCGCGCCGTACGTGCGGCCGTCCGCCTCGACCGCGGCGACGCAGGTGATCGAGCCGGTCAGGCTCTCCACGGGGGGCGCCGCCCGGTGGCCGGTGGCCGCGTCCCAGGTCACCACGGCGCTCTCCGCCGCCACCAGGACCAGGTCGTGGTCGCGTACGCGGGTGATGAACAGTTGCTGGTTGAAGCCGGCCTCGGGCCGGAAGTCGGTGCCCAGCTCTCCGGTGGTCAGGTCGCGCAGGTAGATGTCGCCGGTCTCCTCCGGCCAGAGGCCCGGACCGTCCTGCTCGTCGTTCTTGCGCGCGTCGACGCCGTGTGCGGCCACCAACCGGCCGCCGACCCGGCCGAACGCGCCGTGGCCGCCGTCGTCGCTGGTCAGCATCGGCGGGAAGAGCGGCTCGGCGGCGGGCACGTCCCAGATGGTGATCTGCTCGCCGTCCACCCGGGCGGCTTCCGGGAACAGGTCCGCGTCCGGGTCGCTCACCGTCAGCGCCAGCAGCCGCCCGTCGTGGACCGCCAGGTCCTGCAGGACGGCCGGTCCCGGCAGGGGCATGGTGGTGTGCGGCTCGCCGGTCGCGGCGTCCCACACCCGCAGCCGCTCGCCGGCGATCGCGGCGACCAGCGCGCGGCCGTCCAGTTCGGCCGTCGCCAGGCGCCCGGACCCGGACAGCGGCCCGCCGACCGGCTCGCCGGTCGCGGGGTCCCAGCGCCGCACGACGCCGTCGACGCTGGAGACCAGGATGTCCCCGGCGAACGCCAGCCCGGCGACCGGGCCGGACCGGATCGGCTTCCCGACGCCGGTGCCGGTGACCGGGTCCCAGAAGCAGATCGTGCCGTCGTCGCCGCCGGACGCGAAGACCGGACGGCCGGCGCGTACGCCGGCCGCGACCGCGCTGACCCGGTCGGTGTGGCCGGCGTGGCGCACCGAGCCGCCGATCACCCACATCCGTGCCGTGCCCGACGCGTCGGTGGACAGCACTACGGCCCGGCCGCGCCACCGGGTGAGGGTCACGGCGGTGACCGCGCCGGGGTGGCCGTGCCACGGGCCGCCGATCGGCTGGCGGGCGGAGACGTCCCATACGCGTACGGAGCCGTCGGCGCCGCCGGTGGCCAGCAGCGCCTTGTCGTCGGTTTCGCGGTATCCGGCCGCGGTGACGGCGACGGTGTCGTCGCCGTGCTGCCCGTCGCGCCGCAGCAGCTCTCTTTCCCTGACGGTGTCCCACAGCCGGAAGCCGCCGCCGTCGACCACGACCTCGACCGGGCTGTCCGGCGCGTAGTCCGGCAACGCGACCCGGGCGAAGGGCCGCCCGGCCTCGATGTCGTAGAGCATGGCCGGGTCGCCGGAGAGCACGGCGAGCATGCGGCCGGACCGCTTGGCCCACCCGCCGAACGACCGGACCGGCCCGCCGTAGTACGGCGACCGGGCGCCGGTCACCGACAGCGCGCCGGACCGGCCGGCGACGGCGGTCAGCAGCCGCCCGCCGTGCGACAGGACGGCGGCGGCATCGGCGTCGGGGAGCGCGCTCCGGCGGGGCCCGTCGGGGCCCGGCAGCCACAGCTCGGTCCGGTCGCCGCCCGACGGGAGCTGCCACGTCACGGTCGCCGCCAGGCCGTGGTCCGCCTCGGTGAGCGCGAGCCGGCGGAGCGTGGCCGCCCCGATCTCGCCGGTGGGCCACAGGGGAACGAGCGCCGTCTCGGCGCCGGCCGCCACGTCCCAGGCCCGCACGGGTTCGCCGGGGGAGACGACCAGCACCCGTCCGAGGTGCACGACGGCCGCCACGATCGCGCCGTGGGCGGGGAACGGCGCACCGTACGCCTCGCCGGTCAGCACGTCGCGCAGCCGCCACGTGTCCTCGCCGCCGGACACCGCCAGCAGGCGCCCCTCGTACGCGACCAGCGCGTGCCCGCCGAATCCCGGCGCGGCGACCTCCGCGCCGTCGGCCGGGTCCCAGACCCGGGTCTCGTCCCGACCGGACACCGCGACCAGCTCCCGGCCGCCGGCCACGCCGGTCACGACCGCCAGGGGTGATCCCGGCCCGTGGATCGCGGGACCGATCGGCTCGCCGGTCTCGGCCTCGCGCACCGCCACCGTGCCCCGGAGCGTCACCGTGGTCAGCAGCGTGCGGTCCGCACCCCGGCCCAGCCCGACGAGGTGCGGGCTGTGCAGGAGGGACCGGTCCGGCAGCAGCGCCCCGCTGTCCAGGTCGACGAATCGCGCCGGCAGGGACTCCTCGTCGGTGCCGGCGAAGACCACCACCTCCCGGCCGTTGGCCGTGGCCGACGTGATCGACTCCGGCCGCAGGGTGCCCAGCGGGGTGCTCAGCAGGAGGTGCGGTGGCTGCGTGGGATCTTCGGCCCAACCGGTCTGCTCCGACATGCGCGCCAAACTACCGGCAGAGATCAACCCGAATGGTCCTCCCCTCAGAGCTTCTGGAGCTGGGTGATCACCATGGCGACGGCGAAGAACCCGTAGAAGCCGATGGCGACGAGCAGGCCGCCCAGCCGCCAGCCCCGGATGCGGACGGCCGCGGGCAGGTCCCGCAGGTTGAGCCGGACCAGCAGGACGGAGTAGAGCAGGGTGACCACCGAGGCGGCGCAGGTCGAGACGATCAGCAGGCCGAGGGGCTGGGTGAACCCGGCGAGCAGGATGAGCGAGCCGAGCACGATCTCGGCCCAGACGATCGCCAGGTAGAGCCGGGATTCGGTCCAGCGCGCCGACCCGGCCAGGTAGTTGCGGCGGACGAAGTCGCTCGCGACCCGGCCGATGACGTCGAGCAGACCCATCGCGGCGGCCCACAGCGAGACCGCGGCGATCGCGAAGAACAGCAGCTTGAGCCAGCCGCCGACCTGGTCGGCGAGCACGCCGCCCTCGATGGAGAGGAAGGACGGATCGGACTTGAGGTCGTCGCGGCCGAAGAGCGTCTCGTACGCGAGCAGGCTCATGATCGTGATGGTCAGGAAGCAGACCAGCAGGAACGCGAAGAAGTGCTCGATGTTGGCGCGCTTCCACCAGAGCCGCCAGCGCATGAGGTTCGCCTCGTCCTGGGGGAAGGTGTACCGGTCGCCGCCGGTGGCCTCCTCCTGCCCGGTGATCGGGGAGATCAGCCGCGGGACGTGCGCGCCCATGCCGTACCGCTTGTCGCGGATCCAGTTGCTGAGCACCAGGTTGTGCACCCCGCCGGCCCCGGCGGCGCCGATCGCGCTGAGCAGCAGGGTGAAGGTGACGCCCTCGGGGATCTGGCCGAACCCGGTGACCGTCTGCTCGGCGCCCTCGCCCCAGGTCGCCGCCGAGATGACGAAGACCACGACGACGGCGAGGAAGAACAGCGTCAGGGCCACCTTGACAATCTCGACCCGCTCGACCGTCCGGTAGATGATCTTCGACAGGGACAGCAGCACGCCGATGGCGACGAGCACGGCCACCGTGATCCAGACCGGATCGCCGCCGCCGACGAGATAGGTGAACACCGTGGAGCCGCTGGTGGCCCAGCCCGGCCAGACGTACTGGAAGGCGCCGGCCAGGCAGATGACCACGCCCCAGCCCTTCCACCAGCGGGAGAAGCCGGCGACGGCGGTCTGGCCGGTGGCCAGGGTGTAGCGCTCGATCTCCATGTTGATGACGAACTGGACGGCGAGGGTGGCGAAGGCCAGCCAGAGCAGGCCCAGGCCGCCGATCGCGGTGAGGTACGGCCACAGGATGATCTCCCCGGCCGCCATGCCGATGCCGACCGCGACGACGCCGGGGCCCACCATGCGGCGCAACGACATCGGTTCCGGAAGGTCTCGGATGGCGGCGGGGCCGTCGGCCGGCACGGCCTGATCTGATCGCTTCGTCGGTTGGCTCATCGGATACTCCTTTGGCTTCGCCGGGGGGTGAGCTCAGGCGTGGACGTGGCGCTCGCTGCCACGCAACAGCCGGTTCAGGTGGGCGAGCATCCGCCCGGTGTCGGGGGTACGGCCGGTGAAGAGCTCGAACGCGGCCGCGGCCTGGAACACGCACATGGCCGCGCCCCCGATGGCACGCAGGCCGCTCGCCCGCGCGACGCGCAGCAGCCGGGTCTCGACCGGCATGTAGACGATGTCCACGACCCACATGCCGGGGCGCAGCAAGGCGCTCGGCAGCGGCAGCCCGGGGGTGGCCAGCATGCCGACCGGGCTGGCGTTGACGAGACCGTCGGCGGCCTCGAGCGCCGCGGGCAGCCCGTCGGGCGGCGCGACCGCGATGCGCTCGACCTCGAACCGCATGCTCAGCGTCTCCGCCAGCAGGCCACGCCGGCCGGCGTCGGGATCGACCACGGTGAGGTGCCCGACGCCTGCGCTGAGCTGCGCGAACGCGCAGGCCGCCCCCGCGCCGCCGGCGCCGAGCTGCACCACCCGGCCGACCGCGGCGCCGGGCAGGCCGAGCCGGAACGACTCGGTGAACCCGTACGCGTCGGTGTTGAAGCCCAACCGTCGCCCGCCGCGGAAGACGACGGTGTTGACCGCGCCGATGTCGCGCGCCTGCGGGGAGAGCTCGTCGAGCAGCCCGACCACGCGCTGCTTGAACGGATGGGTGACGTTGACGCCGACCAGGCCGCCGGCCTCCGCCTCGGCGAGCAGGCGATCCAGGTCGGCCGTGGCCCCGGCGACGTCGATCAGCCGGTACGACAGGTCCAGGCCGTGCCGGCGACCCTCGGTCTCGTGCAGCGACGGCGACAGCGAGGCCCCGATCCCCGAACCGATCAGGCCGTACCGGCAAGGTTTCATGGGCGTGAAGCTCCCGTCTCCGCATGATGTACGAACTAGTACGTTAGTAAGCGCCAGGGGTCTCGACCGTGTCAAGTAGTCGCGGTTGGTCCCGGCACAATGTGACCATGGTCGATGCCGTCGCTGCTCGGCGGCGCGCGACCCTGCCGGATTGGCGGGGACGAGGGCAGGGTTCCCGCAAGCTGGAGCAGCTTGCGGGAACCCTGGATCACCTCACGTGCGGTGCGCCGGCCGCTGAACACCGTCGCGCTGATTGTCTGCGGGCGCCCGCGAAGGGACGGTGCCGCGGTCATCCGTCGCGCCGGACCGGGGCACCGTCCCGTATCGCTGAGATGACGTCCACGAGGGTGTCCTGGCCGCCGACGTTGCCGGGAACCACGACCTGGACGGTCGCGTCGTCGTGGTCCCACACCGAGATGCCCGCGGCCAGCTGGCCGCGCACCCGTGCCCGAGTCGCCCTGAGTGCCGTGCGGGCGACCTCGGCGGAGGTTGTGCCGCCCTTGCAGACCACTGTGCCCACCAGTTCGACGACCTCGGCGGTCGCCTTCATCAGGGCCTGGTTCACCAGCTCGCCGTGCCGGAGCGAGTCGTGGTCGGGGCGCCGGACCCGTTCGGTGCTGACCACCGCGAAGCCGTGGTCGCGTAGGTCGCCCCGGAGGCGTTCGGCGGCGAGCAGCCCGGCCGTCACCGGATCGGCCAGGGCGTCGTCGGTCGGTATCTGCACCGGTTGCCGGCCCAGCCGATCGGTGAGGGCCGCCAGCTGGGCGGTGGCGGCCGAGGTGTGCGAGCCGCAGACGACCAGCAGGCCTGGGCGCTGAGCGACCAGTGGGCGGTGGAGGTAGCCGGTGCTGAGGCAGCCGGCGCAGCTCGCCGCCAGGGTCGCGGCGCAGCGCACCACGATGTCGTCGCGGGTGGCGAGGGCCTCGCGCAGCCCGGCGTGGATGAGGTCGATGTCATGGTCGGTGACGGCGTCGGGCACGACGAACTCGCCCGGGCCCGCCGCGAGGAGCGCGACCGCGACGGCCCGGCCGGCGCTTTCGCGCAAGGCCTTCAGCGGTACGGGGCTCCCGTGCCGCCCGCCCTTCTCGCGGACGTAGTCGACGAGGTTCGAGCTTCGGTAGCCGAAGACCGGGTCGCGGGCGAACTCGGTCTGCCCGACCGGGGTGTCGATCCCGTCGATGACCACCCGGTGCACCGAGCCGACGGTGGTCCGCCCGCCCTGCGGGAAGGCCGGCACGAACAGCACACAGCCGGTTTCGCCGGTGAACACGTCGGACTCGGCGAACACGTGACCCCGCAGGGTGGAGTCGCCGCGCAGCACGGGCAGGATCGGTTGGCCCAGCTCCCGGGACGCGGCACGCAGCTGCTCCCGGGTGCGCCCGGCGAGCGCGACAGCGTCGACCGGGGCGATCGCCCGCGAGTTGGTCTGCAGGTAGACGCCAGGCCGGGTGCGTAGGGCGGTCACGATCGCGGCGGTGTCCCAGTGGAGCAGGACGGTCACCCCGGTCGCTGACTGGGTGCCGGTCGGATCGTCGTCGATGACTGCGGTCAGCATGCTCAGTGGAGGTGGGATCCACCGTTGACGTCGATCGTCGCCCCGGTGAGGTAGGAGGAGTCGGCAGAGGCGAGGAACACGATCACGCCGGCCACGTCGGCCGGAGTTGCCAACCGGTGGAGCAGCGTGGTCGCGGCGAGCTCGGTCTTGCGTTCCTCGGTCATCGCACCGCCGGTGATGTCCGTGTCGACCATGCTGGGCGCCACCGCGTTGATCGTGATGCCCTGGCCCTCGAGCTCGCGGGCCAGCGACTTGGTCAGCCCCAGGATCGCGGCCTTGCTGGCCGAGTAGTGCGAGGCACCGAAGACGCCACCGCCGCGCTGACCGGAGACCGACGCCATGGTGACGATCCGGCCGTGACCACGCGCTCGCATGCCGGGCAGGACCGCCTGGGTGACCAGGAACGTGCCGCGCACGTTGACCGCGAAGACCCGCTCCCACTCGTCGAGGGTGATGTCCTCGAACCGGGTCGGCGCGGAGATCCCGGCGATGTTCGCCAGCACGGTGACCGGCGGCAGAGCGGCCTCGGCGGCCCGCACCGCCTCGTTGACCGAGGCCTGGTCGGTCACGTCGGCGTAGGCGGAGAAGACCTCCGGGCTGCCGGCCTTCTTCGCCTCGCGGGCGGTGTCGCCCGCCGCGTCGGCATCGATGTCGAGCACGGCGACCGCATAGCCCAGGGCCGCGAACCGCAGGGCGGTGGCCCGCCCGATACCGCGCCGGGAACCGCCGCCGGTGATCAGGATGGCGCCGGGATCCGCTGAGCTCATCGTGTTCCTCCGATCGAACAGCCTGGTGAGAGTCATCCATCTCGCCGAGGCCCAGCTCAGCGATTCGCCCGGCGTCAGCCGGGCGGTTCCGCGATTCGCTCGGCGTCGGGCGGGCGACTCCGCGATTCGCTCGGCGTCAGGTGGGCGACTCCGCGCGAGGCGACCCCGCAGGAAGTGCGGGACATCTTCGAGGTTCGCACAGCTCTGGAGCAGCTCGCCGCGCCGAAACGCGACTTCGGCTACGTGGTCGACTATGCCACCGCCCGGGTGTCACGGCCCTGGCTGTTACCGTGCGTAAATGATGACGGGGCAGCCGGTCCTGGGCGCCTATTTCGCCGGTACGGACGAGAACACGCACCCGATCGACGCGCTGCCCATCGGCCTGCTGACGCATGTCTTCTACGCGTTCGCCACGATCGAGAACGGGCATCTTCGGCTGCCACCGCACGCGCCCGCGCACCTCGCGGCCCTCGCCGCGCTCAAACAGGCCGACCCCGGCCTGCGGACTGTGCTCTCGATCGGGGGCTGGGGCGCCGGCGGATTCTCCGACGCGGCGCTCACGCCGCGGTCCCGGACCGGCTTCGTCGACGAGAGCCTGGCACTGGCCGCCGGCTTCGACGGCCTCGACCTGGACTGGGAGTTCCCCGTCTCGGGTGGCCCGGCCGAGCTGACCCACCGTCCCCAGGACCGGCGCAATCTCACGCAGCTGGCCCGGGAGCTGCGCCACCAGCTCGGGCCGGCCAGGCTGCTGACCGCGGCGCTGCCCGCCGGTCGCCTGCAGGCAGGAGGCACGTACGACCCGGCCGAGAGCTACGAGCTCGCGGCGCTCGCCGGCCTGCTCGACTGGGTCAACCTCATGACCTACGACTTCGGCACCGGCTTCGCACCGATCGCAACGTTCAACGCGCCGCTGGCCGAGGTGGCGCAGGACCCGCTCGAAGCCGGGCTGCGGCGGTGGAACAACGTCACCGGCGCCGTCGACTACTACGAGCATCACGGCGTACCGCGGGACAAGCTCGTACTCGGCGTGCCCTTCTACGGCCAGGGCTTCCGCGTCGCCTCGGCCGGCGAGCAGGCCGGGCTCTACCAGCCCCAGGTCGGCACGGTCGAGGTCGGCGACTGGCGCGACATCAAGCGCGACCTGCTCCCCGACTCAGCCTGGCACCGCCACCGCCATCCGGTGGCCCGCTCGCCATGGCTCTACCACCCCGGCACCCAAACGTTCGTGAGCTACGAGGACGCCCAGTCCATCGAGGAGCGGTCCGCGTTCGCGGCACGTCACGGGCTACGCGGCGCGTTCACCTGGCAGTTGGCCGCAGACGACGACGAGCACACACTACTCACCGCAATGACCCGACCGTTCCAGCCCGAAGCCTAGGCCCACGCGCCGGCCGCTACACGCGGTTATCGCCGTAACGCTCACCTTTGCCGACGTGAGCGCGGCCTGTTGGGCAGGATGGGGGTATTCGGTATGCCGCGGCGGATATCACGGTGGGATATGTTCGCGGCAGTTTCTCGGTATCGGCATCGGTATCGGTGTTCGGCCCGGGCGTGGTGAAAGTGGTGTTCCTTCGCCGCTGGTGTGCATTCTTTACGCCCGCCGTGCCCGCATGTCTTCGTGCCTGGTTCTTCGGAGATTTCGGGTCTGTTCCTGGGTGGATGTGGGGAGTTGATTCCGGCCGGTGCGGCCGGTGTGGTCCTTTCCTCGCCGGCCCGCGAGGTCTTCCCGGGCGGCTCGATCGGCACCTTCCCGGGCGCCCGGATCGGCGCCTTCCCGGGCGGCTCGATCGGAAACGGGGATCCGGGCGTCGGCCGGCGTTTCCTGCCCCGCTCAGGCCGCGCACACTCGCCGCGTCCGCCACGCCCTCGGGCTCCACACACTCGGCGTCGACCTGCTCGGGCTGGGCGTCGACCTGCTCGGGCTGGGCGTCGACCTGCTCGGGCTGGGCGTCGACCTGCTCGGGCTGGGCGTCGACCTGCTCGGGCTGGGCGTCGACCTGCTCGGGCTGGGCGTCGACCTGCTCGGGCTGGGCGTCGACCTGCTCGGGCTGGGCGTCGACCTGCTCGGGCTGGGCGTCGACCTGCTCGGGCTGGGCGTCGACCTGCTCGGGCTGGGCGTCGACCTGCTCGGGCTGGGCGTCGACCTGCTCGGGCTGGGCC